>DCIM01000044.1 GCA_002316005.1 Prevotellaceae bacterium UBA1726
GTCTTCATATTATAGACTGTCAGACCACTCATTGTACTAATCCACAGCCAATTACCGCCTGTTATCTGCGAAGCACACACATTGTCGCTTGGCAATCCATCGGCAGTAGTGATACTACACGTTTTGCCTGTGGAAATAGTCAAGAGGAGAAGTCCCTCGTTAGTGGCAAAGGCAATGACATCAGGAGTTATGCGCGAAATACTATATACAATTGCGCCTGCAGCGAGTGCTGTTACTTTCTTTGAGGCATCTGTTGGCGAGAATGATACTATTCCATTATATGTACCGCAATAAATACGGTCGTGCTGAGGATCATAATAAATACAACCCGACCATGTCGTATTGTCAGAATTTAAGTATGGAATGAACATTTTCTGAGATTCATCGTAACGCAAAACGCCATTACCCATTGTAGCAACCCAGATCTGCCCGCGCTTGTCCTCAGCATAGCCATAAGCACTGAATTCCTCGTTGTTGTCACCCTTAATATGCACGCTCTGGCAGAAACCTGTGGATAGTTCCACAATACCGCCACCTCGGCCATAGGATCCATACCACACTCGGTGGCGTGAATCCTCAAAGAGTCCCATTATTGTGGCAGGAACTCCATTCTCACGAACATCAGCGGGATATTTGCGGATGGATGTCAGTGATGGGGTGAAGCCAAAGAGTCCTCCATTGTCAGTGGTTGCCCAGATATTGCCGTCATGTGACTGCAGAAGCGACGTCACACAGCAGTCGCCAATAAGGTTATTCTGTGGTGAACGACTACCGATATAAGTAAACACCGTAGTTGAATTGACTGAAAGAAGGATTCCTTTCTGATAGAGTCCAACCCACATGTCACCATCATTATTGATATAGATGGAATGGACTTTCTGTGAATTGATGTTTATAAGTTGATTGCTGAAAAGGTTGTTGCTGACGAATTGCCCCTTGCTTGTGTCGAAAAAGCGCATTCCCATTCCGTCGGTTCCTATGCAGAGAACTGTTGTGCCAGGAATTTCCTTGATGTCACAAACCTGATTCAGAGTCTCTGTTCCAGGAACAATCTGCATTGTATTTGTTGAAGGCGCATAGACATATACACCAAAATCGGCACTACCAGCATAGACCTTTCCATTAGAAGACTGACAGAAGGTGGCTATATTAAGTGTACCACCCTTAGCATTGAATATTTCACGGACCTTACCTTTCTTATCAACATGCGCCAAACCTGATGGCGTTTTTGCAACAAGGAAGCTACCGTCCTTCAATTCCAAAGCGCGGAAAACATCATGAACGGCCTTGGTAAGTATGTTTGGAATGACTTTCCATTCGCCTTTTTCATAACCCAATGTGTAGCAGTCACTACCGACAACAAGGAATCTGTCGTCGTCCAACAAACAGATGTCATTTACATTGACAGCTCTGACGCCATCCTTCTCTGACGAAAAGACAGGAGTAAAGTCATCTGTCAATGGGCGATATATCTGTGCTCCAACGATTGTTCCAACGGCAACAGCACCGTTCTTTGTGGCGCATACTGTACGAACAAAGTTGTTGGCAAGCGAATTCGGATTATCCTTCTTGCACTTATATGTAATGAATCGCGAACCATTGCCACGGCACAATGCATTCTCTGTGGCAATCCAAACCATATGTGAGTTATCCTCGCATATTCGGTTTATCAAAGTATTTGGAAGTTCGTTGTCCGAGGAGAACATCATATTCAATTGGGCCTTTGCCTGAAACACAGACAAAAGAACAAGCATTGTCGTTATCAGTACTTTCCCCAATACCGATACAGACATAAAAAATCCCAATTTATTATAGCTGTGAAATATATAATTATGCATTCCTGTGCAAAGTAATAGTTAGTTAGCAATGCAAAGGTAATATATTTTTTCGGAAAACAAAGCGTTTTTCTACGAAAAAAATTCAATATTAACATACGAACAAGACTGTCGTGGAAAAACCGACAAAAGGTTAAAAGCTGTTCGTGGGCATAAAAAACGAAGAGGACATGCCAGTCGGCACATCCCCTTCATATTACTATTTAGTTGTATTTATTTCAACAAAACAGACATTATTACTCTACGGTCTGAATTGTACCATCTTCGTTGTAATGAATCTCTGTAACCTTGAGTGAACGGAGACTGTTTACACCACCAGAAGGACCTGAGTCATGGTGGAAGAGATACCACTTACCCTTGAATTCCACGATACTGTGGTGAGTTGTCCAACCTGCCTCTACAGGAGGAAGGATAACGCCTTTGTATGTGAATGGACCGTAAGGATTATCACCTATTGCATAGCAAATAAGGTGTGTATCGCCTGTAGAGTATGAGAAATAGTACTTTCCCTTATACTTATGACACCATGAAGCCTCGAAGAAACGATGTGGGTCGTCAGCCTTGAGAGGTTTGCCGTCTTCACCAAGAATAATCACTGGTCTTGGAGCCTCGGCAAAATGAAGCATATCTGGTGCAAGGCGAGCCACACGCGATGGCAAAGCATCTGCTTCCGATTTCTTTACAGGAACCATACCCTCCGTATCACCTGGAGGAGGACAAGCAGGACCAATCTCATTGAACGCCATCTTGTTATCCTTATACCACTGAAGCTGACCGCCCCAGATTCCGCCAAGATAGAAATAATACTCGCCATCATCGTCCTTGAGAACTGCGTAGTCGATAGAATAAGAACCATGCATTGGGTCGTTGAGAGGAACGAATGGCCCCTCTGGTCTATCAGCTACAGCAACACCAGTGCGGAAGATCTCTGTCTTGTCCTTTGCTGGGAAATACATATAGAACTTTCCGTCCTTCTCCTGAACATCATTGTCCCAGAGCTGATGACTTGCCCATGGAATGTCCTCAAGCTTAAGGATGCAACCATGGTCAACAAGTTCCTTCTCACCACGGCAAACAGCCTCAATATCATCGGTTGAGAAAACATGATAGTCCTTCATTTCATACTCAGCGCCGCTGTCGTCATCGCCTACGCCAGCATCCCAGTCGTGAGATGGATAGATATACAATCTGCCATTCCAAACATGTACAGATGGGTCGGCCATGTAATCATGTGGCCAAAGATAGAATTTACCTTTCATAAAGTCAATATTTTATTTATTTCTTGCTTCAATTTCGCGATTCATCTCATCAAGTCTTTCGTCTGTGAGAGGATACTTATAAATAAGGTATCCAACTACGATGAGAAGACATGCAGGGATAACTGTTGTGAACCAAAGGATTGCTTCTTTTGACGACTCAGAATAATCAGCGAGCTTTGGATAATAAGCATTCACTGGTGCACTGATGAATGATGCGAGGAACACAACAATGAAGATACAGATCATAAGCTGCAAGCACTTGTTTGCGGCAAACTCCTTGAACATCTCACCATATGTCACAGGCTTCTCTGGTGTAGTGGCAATGCGCTCCTTACAACCCTTGAAGCAGTAGAACAAAAGAACAAAACCAGCCAATGCAAAGATTGATGTCACTGTGAACCAAGCCTTTGGAGCTGTTGGAAGTGCAGAAGCCTCACTGGCAAGGTTGAAACCAACCCAACCCATTACCAACGGAGTAATGAAACCAGCTACCGAGAAACCAGCCTTGAAAGCAACACCTGCAAGGGCGTTTACTGTTGCCGCAGGACGGTTACCTGTACGATACTCAGCCTCAGTAATAACCTCTGGTACAAGTGCCCACATCAAAGAACCCACAAGAAGACCTACACCTGTCATGACCTTTGCTGTCTGAACCAACACGTTGAGTTCGGCAACATCAAAGAACTTACCAATAATGTAGAGGATAACAAAACCGACAAAACCGATAGAGAGAAGCAGGTAATAGAGTCCCTTCTTGCCAAACATGCTCTTCAATGCAGGAAGAGAAGGCAAGATGACGAATGCAGGGATTGTACCAATTGCCATGAACAATGCCTGATTCCAGTTTACTGCCTCATTGATAACCAAAGCAAGACCGATAGGGAAACCTGCCTGAACGATGATCTGACCGATGTTTGCGCAAACCATACGAGTAGAAGTAAGCTTCAGCACCTCGTCATTATCACGAGTCATACTTGCCATAATCGAACCGTAAGGGATATTCACTACCGAGTAGATCATACTCAGCAATGTGTAACTTACTGTCGCATAGATAATCTTCATGGTGTATGACCACTCTGCTACCTGAGGAAGCATGAGCAAGCAAGCTGCTACAGTCAAAGGAATACCACCATAAAGAAGGTATGAGCGATACTTACCAAGCTTTGGATTGTTATTGTCGATATAACGACCTACTACAGGACTCCAGATACAGTCAAGAAGACGAACAGCGAGTATCAATCCACTGACAAAAGCTGGACTGATTTTCAATACTGTTGTAAGATAAAGCATGAGATAACATGCTACTGTCTGGAAGATAAGATTTTGTGCAAGGTCGCCCGAACCGAAACCGATTCTCTGCGCCCAGTTCAATTTGTAGAATCCGTTGGATTCATTCTGTGATACATTTGTACTCATTAGGTTATAATATTTTTATTTTTAGATTTTCTTCGCAAAGGTACATATTTATTTATAAAAACACAAAGGATTATTGTATCATAATCTTTCGTATATGTAACATTACCTTTATTTTATTGCTTCAAAATGGTAGAAAACGAGTTTTTATCACTATCTTTGCACCTATATTATATATAATAACAACTATGAACCTGAAATTCATATTTTCTATTCTTTTCATTGCTGCGGGCATTCTTCCTGCGTCGGCAAAATTATCTCTTCCACAGATGTTTCAGGACGGGATGGTGATACAACGCGACAGACAGGTTGTCATCTGGGGAAAAGCTGATGTCAACGAGTCGGTCAGTGTGACATGGCGTAAAAAGCAGTATTCCGCCGTTGCCGACAGCGAAGGCAACTGGCGCGTCACTCTTCCTGCAACCAAGGCAGGTGGTCCTTATGCGATGGAAATTTCAGGCAGTTCGGGCGATACAAAAACTATCAACGAGATCCTCGTTGGTGATGTATGGATGGTGTCTGGACAGTCAAACATTGATGTTCCTATAGAGCGCGTCTATCCTCAGTATTCAAAGGATGTAGAGCAATATTCCAACGACCGCATCCGTCTTTTCCGCGTTCAGCGTTCTTCAAAGACCGAACGCCAAACAGATGTCTTGCCTGACCGTTGGCGTCATGCTAACATCAAAGAAGCGTGGGACTATTCTGCGGTGGGTTATTTCCTCGCTCGCGAGATGTTTGAAAAGACTGGCGTTCCTCAGGGAATTATCTGCAATAGTGTGGGTGGTTCTCCTATTCAGGCTTGGATTGACATTGACTCAATCAAGACTTTCTCGCCTGAATATTACCAGAAGTATCTCCTCTACACCGACCCAGACTATAACCGTACGCAAGGCATTGCCAATCAGCGCGCCAGCGACCTCTGGACAAACCTTGTCAATGAGAACGATCCTGGCATGAAGGAGGAATGGATGTCGGCCAACTTCGACGACTCAGCATGGAAGACGGTAAATCAGTATGATCACAGTTGGGCAATGAATGGTCGTCGTCCTGTAGTGGGTACCATCTGGCTTCGCCAGCATATCACGGTTGATAAGGCTCATGCCAGAAAACCAGCAAAACTACTTCTTGGCAGAATGTTCGACATGGATTATGCCTATGTAAACGGCAAGCAGGTGGGCGTCACATATTATCAGTATCCTCCTCGTCGCTACGACATCCCAGAAGGATTGCTCCGTGAAGGCGATAATGTCATAACAATCCGTTTCGTCAACAAGAGCGGAATGGTGGAGTTCTTCCCAGAAAAACCTTACAAAGTAGTATTCGGCGACTGGACTTTCGACAAGACTCCGGAAATGGAGATTCCTCTCTCCGAGGAATGGAAATATTCACTTGGTGCAAGCGTGACGGAGTGTCTTGGCGGAAAGAGTGATTTCCAAAATCAGGCTTCCGTCCTCTACAACGCTATGCTCTGCCCTGTTGGCCCTTATACAATGAATGGCGTAGTGTGGTATCAGGGAGAATCTAATACAGGTCGTCCTCAGGAATATGGCGACATGCTTCGTATGCTCATGGCAAACTGGCGTGGCAGATTGGAGAACGACAAACTTCCTTTTGTAATTGTTCAGTTGGCTAACCACATGATGCCTTCCGATAAACCACAGAACAGCGGTTGGGCTACTCTCCGCGAACAGCAGCGCCTGACAGCAAATGCCGATCCATATGCTCAGGTGATTACAGCAATCGACCTTGGCGAGACCTACGACATTCATCCTCTTAAGAAGCAGGATGTGGCTCAGCGTTGTGCCGCTGCCTTTGGCAATATGGTGTGGAGTGAAAAGAATCTGCTTTCACCTCAACCTGTCAGTGCGTCTGTCAATGGCAATGAGATGACTATCCTCATGGACCAGCCTCTTCAGATGGGCGTATATAATGAATTTGAACTCGCAGGACCTGATGGCGTCTTCCATAATGCTAAGGCCCACACTGTCATGACTCTTTCAAATGAGAAAAAAGCCAAGGCAATAGCCAATGGCATTTTATTGACTTCCGACGAGGTGAAAGAGCCTAAGAAAGCGCGTTATGCATGGAAGGATAACCCACTGAAGGCTAACTGCATAAGCAAAGCCGGCCTCCCAACTCTCCCATTCGAAATCAAAGCAGAATAACCCCAAACCATAGCAACTATACACTCTATAGCAACAATAAAAAATATCAACAATAAATGAAAAGAATCATCCTTTCTCTCTTCACCTTGGCACTTTGCGTCTGTTCGTTTGCTGCCGACCGTTTTATTAGCTTCGACAATGGTGACATTCTTCTCTGCGAGAAAAACGAGACAGTAAAAATCTATGTCGATGATGCTGATAATTCTGCAGTTCGTATTGCGGCGCAGAATCTCGTCAACGACATCAAACGTGTCTGCGGGGCTAATGCAGTCCTCACAAACAATAGGAATGAGGCTCGCATTGTAGTGGGATCAATGGGTCATTCCACTGGAATTGATGCCTTTCTACAGCGAAATGACATCGACCCTAAGGAACTCAAAGGAAAACGCGAGAAATACATCATCACTATCATCAACAACCAGTTGGTGATTGCCGGTTCTGACCGCCGTGGTGCTGTCTATGGCATCTACGAATTGTCTGCTCAAATGGGTGTTTCGCCTTGGTATTACTGGATGGACACCCCTGTCAAAACTCATGACAAAATATATGCTCTTAACGGCAATTATACTGATGGCGAGCCTGCCGTTCGCTATCGCGGTATCTTCCTCAACGACGAGGCTCCTTGTCTTACTTCGTGGGTGAAGAACACTTTCGGTACCGACTTTGGCGGTCATGAGTTCTATGCAAAGGTATTCGAACTGGTTCTCCGTCTCAAGGGCAACTACATGTGGCCTGCTATGTGGGGTTGGGCATTCTATGCTGATGATGAACTGAACAGCAAGACTGCCGATGATATGGGCGTAATGATTGGTACAAGTCATCATGAGCCGATGTCACGTTCACAGAAGGAGTGGCAAGGACATACCGACAATCCTAACCTTGAAGCTCAGGATATTAAGAGTCGTCAGATTGCCGGCAACGGAAAGTGGGACTACTCTACAAACAAGGCCGAACTCGACTATTTCTGGTATGGTGGCGTTGAGCGTAACAAAAACACCGAGGATATCATCACAATAGGTATGCGTGGTGATGGTGATATGGCAATGAGTGAGGAGCGTAACACAAAACTCCTTGAGAGTATTGTGAAAAACCAACGCAAACTTATCAGCAAGGCTCGTGGCAAGGCTGCAAAGGATGTGCCTCAACTGTGGGCTCTTTATAAAGAGGTATTGGATTACTACGATGATGGAATGCGTGTTCCTGATGATGTGACAATGCTCCTTTGCGATGACAACTGGGGTAATGTGCGTCGTGTTCCTTCGGCAAAAGAGCGTCAGCGTAGTGGTGGATGGGGACTCTACTATCATGTGGATTATGTTGGTGCTCCTCGCAACTCTAAACTACTGAATGTCACCCCAATACAGAATATGTGGGAACAGCTCACTCTTGCCTACGACTACGGAATTGACCGTCTGTGGATTCTCAATGTGGGCGACCTCAAACCTATGGAGTATCCTATCCAGCTTTTCATGGATATGGCATGGGATGTTAATCGCTATAAGATGCTCAACTCTAAGCAGTGCATCAATCCTCTGGAGCAGCACACCATCGATTTCTGTGCTTCAATCTTTGGAGAGGAGAAGGCTATGGAGGCTGCCAGAATCCTCAATCTTCTCTGTAAATACAACGGTCGCTGCACACCTGAGATGCTTGATGCTCACACCTACAACCTCGCAGAAGGCGAATGGGCTACAGTGGTTGACGAATACAAGACTCTGGAGCGTGATGCTCTGCGTCAGTATGCCGAACTGTCTGCCGACGAGCGCGATGCTTATTTCCAGCTCATCCTCTTCCCGGCCCAGCTCATGGCAAATCTCCACGAGATGTACTATTCTCAAGCCATGAACAATGTCCTTCACGATAAGGGTGATGCTGCCCAGAACGAATGGGCCGACCTTTGCGAAAAGTGCTTCAAGCGCGACGCCGAACTGATGCGCCAATACAACAAGGACCTTGCTGGTGGAAAGTGGGATGGCATGATGACTCAGAAACATATCGGCTATAAGATCTGGAACGACAATTTCCCTCATGACATGATGCCTCAGGTTTATCGCCTTGACAATGTCCAAAATATCTTCGACGAGGATGGTCGCAGATTTGTTGCAATGGAGGCTGAGCATTTCAACGAGGCCTCTCACCCTCAAGAGGGTGTATGGACTATCATTTCGGGTATGGGACGTACAAAGAGTGCTGTTACCATCATGCCTCAGACTGCTGATGTGAAGGGGGCGTCGCTCACATACAAGTTCATTTTCAACCAGATGACAAGGGAGATTATCCGTCCAAAGATTCATGTCATCACAAAGTCAACGCTCGACTTCCAGAACAAGGGCGGAATGACTTATTCTTTAGTGCTTGACGGTGGAAAGGCTGAAGTTGTCAACTTCAACTCTAACCTCAACGAGGCTCCTGAGAACATCTATTCCATCTACTACCCTACCGTTGCTGGTCGCGTAGTAGAGAAGGTTGTTGAGTTGCCTCTCGGTTCTTCTGCCGACGGCATTCATACTCTCACCTTCATTCCTAACGATCCAGGAATCGTTCTTGAAAAGATTATCATCGACTTTGGTGGTTACTCTCCTCAGTATCTCTTCGGCACTGAAAGCCTTCGCAAATAAATCCTTTCTTATATGAAAGTTCTCTTATTAAATGCAAGTCCACGCAGAAACGGAAATATCCATCAGATGCTCAGCGTCATACGCGAGGAACTGGAAGACAATAATGCCACCATCTTCTACGAAGAGGTGCGCAATCTTTCTGTCCGTCCTTGCGTGGCTTGCATGAAATGCCGCTCGTCTCATAACTGCATTCTTCCTGCCGACGATGCACAACGAATTCTTGCGCTCATCACGGAGTGCGACGCAATCGTAGTGGGTGCTCCTTGCTATTGGGGCAACATGCCGGGACAGTTGAAGGTTCTATTCGACCGAATGGTCTATGGTATGATGGGCGAAAACAGCCTTGCCATCCCTGTCCCTATGCACAGGGGAAAGAAAGCAGTGCTTGTCAGTACATCAAGCACTTTCTGGCCTTTCAACATCCTGGCAAAACAGACGCGTGGCGTAATCAATGCTTTGAAGGAGATTCTCAAATGGAGTGGCTTTAAGATTGTGGCTACCATCGAGAAGGGTGGCACATACAAGCATCCGGAGTTCACACCTCGCGATCGTCGTCGTTGCATCTCCGTTGCCAAGAAACTCCTCAAATCCCTCTCCTAATTCCCGCCACAGTTCCTTGCGTTTTTACGCAAGGCTCAGTCCTCCGTGTTCTGCAAGTCCCCCTAAGCAGGGGGATTTAGGGGGTCATCAACAATTTCCTCTGCTTCATCAAACTGCATTTCCTCCTCTTCCGCCTTCTCTGGAGGTGCTATTGACGCCTTGAATTTCTCAAGTTCTTCTGCCATCTGCTTGATGGCAAAGCCTATCACTGTCACATCATCCAGAAAACCTGTCAGCGGGATGAAATCTGGAATGCAGTCGGCTGGAACTACAAGATACACCAATGCAGCAACGGCCAGGGCAAGTTTCGACTTTGAATAATCTTTGTATGTACCATTGACAATTGCCTTTATGTACATACCAATAAGCTTCACGCTGTCTACTGCCTCCTCAAGCCCCTCCTTACTGGCAAACTTCATTGCGTTCTCTGCCAGTTCCTTCATCTGGGCAGGATTCCTCAGATACTTTGCTGATCTACGAAGCCACTTCGACTTGAATATCTTAATTACATCTATACCCATAACCAATGATGGCAGTATTTTATGTGTCGCCCGCACTGTTAGATGTTGCAAATGTAATGCTTTTCTTTGTATACGCAAAATTTATGCCAAAAAATTCTCCCCTATTCTCTGTATCTGTTTGCCGTCGTGTTCAGCGGGATTTTATCCCGCCTCCTAAAATTCTTCTGTCCTGTGCGGTGGGAAATATCCCGTCGCTTATCCAGCCCTCACCAATTGCCCGATCAAAAGTAAAAACTGTCATTTTTACATAAACCTTTCGTTCTTTTGCAAGATTTTTATTAAATTTGCAACCGTTTTGCGTAATATAGTTATAAACAGTTAAGAGAGAGCTTTCCAAAAATGACTCAAGAAATAAATAAAAAACTACCAGTTGAGTGTTCCGACATCTCGGAGGTAAGAGCAGAAATTGATGCCATTGACAAAGAGATTATTCGCCTTCTTTCCACTCGTCTGTCGTATGTACGCGAGGTTGTGAAATTTAAGGATGGTACTCCTGAGGGCATCGAGGCACCAAACCGCCGAAACGAGGTTCTCGAAACTCGCAGACAGTGGGCTGAAGAAGCCGGACTCAATCCTTCCGTGATTGAAGATATCTACAACCGACTGATTGATTATTTCATTGATGAAGAAAAGAAAAATAATAAATAAATATATGTATAGAAAAGAAATCAAGGTGCTCGATTGCACCATTCGCGATGGTGGACTGATGAACAAATGGCAGTTCAGCAAGGAATTTGTGAAGAGTGTCTATGACTCGTGTGTCGAAGCGGGTGTCGACTATATGGAATTGGGCTACATCAGTAGTCAGGATCAGTTTCCACGTCCTGAGTTCGGACCATGGAAGTTCTGCGCCGAAGACGAGATTCGCGAAATCGTTGGCGAGAATAATACAAATACAAAACTCTCAGTAATGGCCGACATTGGTCGTATCAAGTTCGACGAGATTCGTCCAAAGGACGAGAGCGTAATCGACCTGTTCCGCGTGGCTTGCTACGACTATCAGATTGACAAGGCCATCGAACTTGCTCATCATGTCATGGACAAAGGCTACGAGGCCACAATCAACCTCATGGCTGTGTCGAAGGTGAACGACAGGGCTCTCGATCAGGTTCTTGAGGATGTGGCAAACTCGCGAGTAGGTACATTTTATCTTGTTGACAGTTTCGGCAGTCTCTATTGTGAGGACATTCATAGCCTCATGGACAAATACATAAAGGCTCTCCCAGGCAAGACCATCGGTTTCCACGGCCACAACAACACTCAGTTGGCTTTCGCCAACACTATCGAGTGCATACGCTCTGGTGCCAACATGCTCGATGCTACAATGCTCGGCATTGGTCGTGGAGCGGGCAACTGTCCTCTTGAACTCCTTCTCTCATTCCTGAAGAATCCTAAGTACAAACTCGAACCTGTCATCAAGTGCATTCAGGACTACATCCACCCTCTGCAGAAGCAGATCGACTGGGGTTACTTCATACCTTACATGATTACGGGTTCACAGAACGACCATCCTCGTTCGGCAATGGCTTGGATGGCAAGCGATCAGAAGGACGACTACCTCGCCTACTACGAGTCTGTAGTAAAGAACAAGGAAATCTAATTCCGTCACGGTTCCCTGCGTCTCTACGCAGGGCCTTTCTCTCCCCCATGCCTCGCATATTCATCGCCATTCGTTTCAACGACGAGTTCAAAAAGAGTCTCGTCTCTGTGCAGGAGGCCCTCAAGGAAAAGGGCGTCCGGGGAAACTACTGTTCGTGGGGCAACCTTCATCTCACTCTGGCTTTCATTGGCGAACACTACGACCTTCCCGCCATCCGAAAGGCAGTCAGCGAAGTGGCATTCGAACCGTTCGGCCTCTCTCTGGGGCATCTCGGCTCGTTCCCTACAAAGACGGGAGTCATCTGGTGCGGTGTAAAAGATTGTGGACCAGCAACTGCTCTCGCCACCCAACTGCGTGAGCGTCTCACAGCCCATGGGGTGGCATTCAGCGTACAGGGCTTTGTGCCTCACATATCATTAGTACAGAGTCCGTCTGCTATAATCACAGATATTGATGTGCCCGAGGCAGAAATACGGGTCGAACGGATTTTCATTATGAAATCCGAACGCATCAACGGCGAACTTGTTTATTCCGAGATATAAAAAAAGGGGCGGAGAACCAACTCCGTCCCTTTTCTCTATTGCTTCTTCCCTATTCCATCACCGAAGCGAGCCACTGTTCCCTGCGCTTTTAACGCAGGGGCTTTTTTTTACCACATCTTCTTTTTCAACCAAGGGTATTCCTTGCTCATTTCTTCAAGCAGTTTCGGTTTGTCCTGTGGGCGAACCTGCTTCTGATTGAGCACATTCATAAGCGACCAGTCCTGATGGGGATTCTCTGGTGTCGCATCAGCAGGTTCCTCTGCTGTAAGGTCGTACCGGGTGAAGTCGATTACATAGGTAGGACCTTCCTGATGCCAGTCACGAAGCAATGCCAGACGGTAATCCTTATTCATCTCCCAGCGCAGTTCCAGATTATTATATGAATCGGCCAAACCCGAACCTCTCTCCAAGAAGCGATAGTTGAAATCGTTGGTCTTATGCTGCTTTCGCCACAGTTCGCCAAACTCACCAAAAGTAACAAAATGGGTGTCTGGCCAGTTTTTCTTTATATCACCAATCCAGGCATGCATAGCGTCAACCATCAGTTCCTTACCGAACTCATGATACATCTGCGTCTCCCAGATATTCGTCACCCAACCAAAACCATTGAGTTCATAGCCTTTGTCGTAATGGATTCCTTCCGTGTGGAGCACTTCCAGTCTGCCCAAATCTATTCCCAGTCCTTTGAATGTCTCTATCGGACCTACTCCTCGGCGACTATTGTATTCTGTCAACTCATGACCGCTCTGACCACTTCTACGAGCACAGATGAAATCCATTGTCCATCCGTCCAGACTGACACAGTCTATGAAATCGTCTTTTCCTTGTGCAGGTTTGCAGAAATGTTCCTTCGACGGATAATAAGGATAACTTACCGAACCTTCTGCTCCTCCTCCGTCAATGGCATGCTGACTCCATATGCAGGCATGTGCCACATGGATATCCTCTTGCTCTGCAAGATACCTCAGATTCTCTGACGACAGAAAACCGCCCATTATGCATTGCGGACGATAGCCGTCGCCTACCATCTCCGATATTTCCTCTATTGCCTCGCGCATCTCCTTATTTATTCTTTCGCGTGGGAGATACATCACAGGGAAATATCCCGGGAAATAACTTATCTCATCTCCGTATTCCCTGTGGCATTCCACAGCATACTGGCGAATCTGCTTGTAGTTCTCGCGCTGGTCTTCAAGGGCATTAAGCGTGAATCCCCATGTCAGTCTGCCGTCTTCATTGCCTACGGCGAAGGCTTCACGCAGTGCCTTCACACTTTCCAAAGTATGCCACTCCTCTTCATCTCGCGGATGCAGTTTCACATCTCGCGACACTTCCCAAGGGGTGGTTCTTATCATGAAACAGAGTGTCAGAAAACGGTTGCCGTTGAGTTCGAGGGGTTCCTCCTTTACTGGCGAATTAGTGCAGTCGATACTGACCATTCCTTTCTCCGGGCGCATTCTCCATGCATAATTCTTTTCGGTTGTGGTCGACTGGAAATAGCCTTTCTTTGCCTGAATGGAATATGGATGTCCCATATATTCTGCTGTTATGGCGCGTGGGGTTACTTTCTTGAATGGCAACTCTACATCGGCTGTCTGAAGGTCCATAGCCCAGTCGTCGCTCTTGTCTGTTGACTCTACAACAATTCCTTCTGGATGCAAGGTAATCGTAAGCAAGTCGTCCCACTGGTTGCGGGCTTTCACTATCATCACATTCTTTCCTTGTTCCACAACAGCAAAGTCACTCAGTCGCATCTGCGTGTTACCAGTGTCTCCAATCTTCACAAAGCGCAGACCTGCCAGAGTCTCACTATTACTCCATTGCTGTCCGTCCACCACTGGGAGGGTCTCAAAAATGAAATGCGATGTTGTTCCCGGAGTATCGTGATATTGCGATTTCATCTTCTCGTCAAACAAGTGGATATCGCGGAATCGCAGTTCGCCTTCCTCGTTGATAATAACATTGCAACGATAGTTTTTGCAGTTATACCATACTGTCTTCAGTCCTTTGTCCTGCGTATCTTTGGTCATTGTAAAAGCTGTGGCTGGCGTTTCCTTGAAATTCTTCTTGAACCATCTGCCACATTGTTCAAGGGTCCACACCTCTACCCTACCTTCCTTCTTCATCTGGGCAATGATAGGTATCTGCATCGTCAGTCCGTCGCGTATCTCATTCCATGTGAACGAGTTTTCCTGACCTGCCTGTGTGTAGTTGAACGCCAGACATGGTTCGTCGGCAATGGCATTGAGAAATGTCTCTGTCCATTGTTTGCTTCCTCCCGCATGTGGATACACTGGTTCAAGCGTTATCACACCTTGTCCGTTTCCACCAAGTCCTTGGTCGTATTGATAAATAGGATCACTGCCAAGCATTCTGAACACAGGCACATTCACTTGTCCTTTCCGTGTCTGCGCTGGCATATATCCGTTCACCTTACTTGGATAGTAGGCTCCGTTCCAATATCCGCCCCAAAGGGTATAGCCGTCTGTTCCTATCTGGTCCTTGCAGTTGCACGAGGCCACTATGTGGTATTTCTCCTCCATATAGTTCAGCGTCCAAGCGTCAACATACCAGGAACCGACTGATTTCGGATAACGACCGAACACCGACTTGAACTTCGCCATATACACATCCACCAGTTGTTTCCTCTCAGCTTGTGTATAGCCTGTGGTAAATGCAATGTTTGCCGTCGAAACCCAAGGATGGTCGCCTCGCCATTTAAGCCCTGCTGCTTCCACCTGTGGTTGGGTTATCTCCCACCATCCTCCTATCTCAATATCCTTGTCTGTCTTGGCAAAGAGTTTCTGATAGCGCTTGTCTATCAAGGCATCATACTGAAGGAGGAATGTGGCTGGCAATCCGTACTCTCTCACCAACGCCAGTTCCTTTTCTGTGGCGTCATAGAGTTTCTCTTCAGACCCTTCCACACGGTAGTCGTTCTGGCGTACAAAATTCACGATGTTCACAATCTTCGGCTGCGCCATCATATTCAAGCAAGCCAACAGAAACAACAATATAAAGGATAATTTCTGACGCATAGTGGTTTGTGTTTTATTTTGTCCGACGGTTAGTTGTGTTGAAGAGTCTCATATTTCTGCTTAAAGTGTGATTATTGTTGAGCTGGCTGTATCGGCTGACGAAGCGCCTATCTGGAGGCGATAACGACCGCTTGGCGTTACGAATTCGCCCTTTGCCTCGTCCCAGAAACGAAGTTCGCTCTTTGGAACGCAGAAGGTAACTGCACGCTTTTCGCCCTTCTTCAAATGAACTCGCTCAAATGCCCTAAGCTGCTTCAATGGGTATGCATCATTTTCTCCGTCGAGATATGTCACATAGAGCTGTGCCACCTCATCTCCATCAAACTTTCCTGCATTCTTCAATGTGAACGAAACGCTCACGTCCTCATCGTTCACCTTTGCCTCACAGGCTGAATACTTGAACTTCGTATAACTCATACCAAATCCAAATGGATAGAGTGGTTCACCACGGAAATACTGATATGTCCTGCCCTTTGTGATGTCATAGTCGTGGAAGTCTAGCAGATCGTCCATCGATTTGTAATATGTCACTGGCAGACGACCTCCTGGGTTATATTCTCCAAACAAGGCCTCGGCTACTGCCTGACCTCCCGCCTGTCCGTCATACCATGCATTCAAAATGGCTGGGATATGCTCGTTTTCCCACGTGATCGACATCGGACTGCCGGCTGACAGGACTACAATAATATTTGGATTTATCTCGTAGGCCTTTCTTAGGAATTCCTTCTGGACTTCTGGGAGTTCTATCGACTCGCGGTCGAGGCCTTCGCGCTCTATACTTTGGTTTGTGCCAATCACAACGACTGCCACATCGCTCTTGCGCAACACTTCTTCGGCATTTCCATAGCGCTCAAAACCCTTACGCATTTTCATGTCGGCTCCATGCCAGTAGATATTGCACTTTCCTCCTGCTGTCCAGCATACATAATCGGCACGGAAATCATAGGTCTTGCCTTGTTCAAGACGAACAACACAACTGTCTTCCTTGTGACTTGCTGGCTGATACATCTTTTCCTCGCCATTGATATAAATATGTGTATGGTCGTTACCTACCGACTTGAACACATAATCGCCTGTAACCGGCACCTGCAACTTTCCTTCCCACTTCACATTATACGGATACTCCAGAGGGGCATTTGGATTTGGGGCCTGGTTGGTTGGCTCATAATAGATATTCTCCACCTTACGTGTGCCTACAATCTCGTCGGATTTGTCGTTAGGGTAGTACGATTCCGTTATTCCGCCTTCGAAACTTGAGGCCGACAATGGCTCGTATCCATTTGGAAGGTCTACCCAAGGAGCAAACAACACTTCGGCTTTGCCTGCTACATGCTCGCGGATTCCATCAAGGATCGATATTGGTTCAATGACTGGTATGCCGCTATAGTCACCAAACTCACAGTTCTGGGTGTTGATACCGAGAATACCTATCTTCTTTATCTTCTTGAGATTCAGCGGAAGGATATTCTTGTCGTTCTTCAACAATACCAAAGCCTCACGGGCTGCCTGCAGTGCCAACTGACTGTGTTTCTCACAACCGACAACACTTACCGGAATCTTGTTATATGGGTTCATCTCCACTGGATCAAACAGTCCAAGGCGCATTCTTGCACGAAGCACATGATATGCAGCACTGTCTATCTCTGCCTTGCTGACCATATTGCGCTTATATGCCTCCATCAACGGTTCCATATAAACGAAATCGCCACACTCAAGGTCTATGCCCGACTTCATTCCGAGGGCTGCTGCTGTGAAATATTCCTTCACGAACTTATGCTGATTCACGAGGTTCTCCAATCCGCCGCAGTCGGTTACGACATATCCATTGAAACCCCAGTCCTCACGGAGCACTTTCTTCAGAAGCCATGGATTGGCGTGACAAGGAACATTGTTTATTCCGTTATATGCTGCCATGATAGCGGCTGATTTTCCTTCTTTCACACAACGCTCAAAAGCTGGCAGATAATATTCTCTCATCTGCTTCTCGCTGATTATCGCATTGCAGAGGAAACGGGTGTTCTCCTCGTTGTTGGCGGCAAAATGCTTTGGTGTTGACACTACCTTCAGATAGCGTGGATCATCTCCCTGAAGTCCACGGACAAAGTGCGAACCGAGAACTCCCGACAGGAATGGGTCTTCTCCATAGGTCTCTGGTGTGCGACCCCATCGTGGATCGCGAGCCATGTTGACTGTAGGCGACCAGAATGTGAGCAGATCACTGAACTGACGCTGTTGCTTCCTGCCGTAGTCCAGACTGTTCCACTGTCCTCGTGCTTCATCACTGATTGCAGAAGCAATAGTGTGGAGCAATGATGGGTTCCACATCGCAGCAAGGGCAATTCCCTGTGGGAAAACGGTGTGCTTCCCCGGACGTACTACTCCATGAAGGGCTTCGTTGCCATGATAATACTTGTCAATATTCAGGCGTGGAATACCCGGTGAAGTGGCGGTAAGCAACGACATCTCCTCTTCAAGGGTCATCTTTGAGAGGAGGTCATTGATACGCTCGTGCATAGGGAGAGTTACATCAAGGTATGTTCCTTTTGTGCTCTGGGCAAATGCACCCGAAACCAGCGACAGCAATAAGCCGACAATAACGATTCGTGTCTTATTCATATCCTTATTCTGCAAATGAATTAAAGCGACTGAGAAAATATTCTTCTCTGCAAAGATACCATTAAAAAACATATCTTCCAAACAAATCCGGATAAAGAATAAAAAAAAGTTTATGACAAATTATGCGATATCCCAAACTTTTTTGTACATTTGCAATCGATAATACTCAACTGCATAAACAAAAAACTATCAACAAATATGAAACTGGCTTTTCTCTCTCTGTTCATGTTATTTGTCTCTGCTTCTTCGGCTGTAGCTCAAAACGACAAATCGGGCTATCCCTTCGCGCAGGTTCCTTTTACCAGCGTAATGATTACCGAAAACAGCTTCTGGGGACAACGACTTGCCGCAAGCCGGAATGTCACCATCCCATTGGCGTTCTCAAAATGTGAGGAGACCGAGCGCTACGAGAATTTCACCAAGGCTCATCAACATATCATCGACCCTGCAAAGGTGTTCGAGGTGAACCAGAATGCTCAACCGTTCGACGATACCGACCCTTACAAGACTCTCGAAGGTGCGGCTTATCTCTTGCAGACTTATCCAAAGGCTACCTTCAAGGGAAAGAGCCTCGACAAATACTGCGACAGCGTGATTGCTGTCATCGCCTCCGGACAGGAACCTGACGGATATCTGAACACTTTCCGCACAATGAATCCTGAACATCCGCACCACTGGCAGGGACAGACTCGATGGTGCCGTGTGGAGGAACTGTCGCACGAGTTCTACAACCTCGGACATATGTGCGAGGCGGCTGTGGCGCATTATGTTGCTACGGGCAAGAAGAACTTCCTCAACATCGCCATCAAATATGCTGATTGCATCTGCCGTGAGATTGGACGAGGTCCTGGACAGATGTGTGTCGTTCCGGGTCATCAGATTGCTGAGATGGGACTGGCGAAACTCTATCTTGCCACTGGCGACAGGAAATATCTGGAGCAGGCTAAGTTCTTCCTCGACGAGCGTGGAAAGACTACCATCAAAGC
>DCIM01000018.1:0-1330 GCA_002316005.1 Prevotellaceae bacterium UBA1726
GCCCTGCTATGCAGCTTTGCATTTGGAATGCAATTTGGTGCACAAAAATATAAATAACAAAATTAATTTTTTTACTTATGAAGAAGAACCTTAAAGACTGGCGCATGGGTAGTGACCTGCGCAATCAGATTAATGCTCTCATTGAGAATGTTGACACACTTATTCAGGAGAACGAATCGCTACGTGAAGAACTTGCCTCAAAGCAGGAGGAAATCGCTGAAGACATCCGCGAGGAACTGCGTGAGGAGTATGACGAGAAACTGGCCGACCTCATTCGCCAGAACGAACGCAAGGCGAAGCGCATTGAGGAAATGGAGACTGCGATGAACGACTGCGTGGAGGGCTACGAACAGCAGATTCGCGACTACAAGGTGGCTATCATGGCATTGCGCAGGGTGATGGCATGCACGGTGAACAACTTCGACGGGACGGTGAACAACAACGGCGGAACGCTGACAGGCGATGTAATTGAGAAGTAACAGCCATGGACGAAAAACCTCAGACAACAATCAATTTCAATGCGCCTATCTACAACAATGGCGGTACGATAACGGGCGATGTGTATAACAACGGAAAGCCTGCCCCACAACCGAAGGCATTGAGCGAAGCCCTCGACACGGAGGAGGCGCACAGTCTGCTCGACATTGCCAGGCAGAAGGGGTGGGTTGACGACAATCTGCAACCGCGAGTCAGTCAGCCAAAGGCAGCCATTCTGGCAAGCGTCATTGCCGACGAACTGGGTCTGTCGCCCCGTTGGACAGCCTTCGAGGAACTGTGGGCTATCGACGACCTTGCCACGAAACTCACCAAGGCACAGGACTGCCACTACTACTCATCGTTTCTGAAAGAGGTGGAGGAGGCAATGCCGTAAAATCGGTACCTACCGACCGACCTACCGGTAGCCTTCCGGTGAACCTTTTGGGCAATTATTAACTTTGCACTCGGAATCAGTCAAGTACTGGTTTCGGGTGCTTTTTTTTGTTCTGGCCAGAGAAGGAAAAGGTAAAAAAGTAAAAAGGTAAAAAAAGAAAAAAGTAAAAAAAGTAATTATGAAGAGTATTTTTAAGGTTATCAGGCAAGGCGAGGCTTTCGCCATTGCAAAGCAAGACGGCACGCAAACTCAGAAGTGCAATATCTTGCTTCAGGAACTTGGAGGCAAGTTCGAGAATGAGTATATCGCAGTGATGTTGGGCAACATGGCAAGCCTGAAGTTCTACGAGGGCGATTTGGTTGCTGCAAAACTTCGCTTCGCAACTCACGAATATGGCGAACAGGTTTACCAAGACATTACAGTTCAAGAGATTGTCAAACTAAAAAATTAAAGATTATG
>DCIM01000018.1:1429-7405 GCA_002316005.1 Prevotellaceae bacterium UBA1726
AGCATATAACATCGGTAGCAAGAAGCTGCTCAAGAAGCACTTCAAGCGCCTGTCGCACGGTCGCCTCTCGTGGACAAAGGATGAGGTTCGCCTCAGCATCCACATCGACCGCAAGGAGGATGGCGTGAATCCGGTTGTCGTCATCTGCCAGGATGCAACAGATGCATCGAAGGTAAACCTTTCAACAGAGGAGGATTAGGCGTGAGTTGCTATTTGATAGAAATGGAGAATGGGGCGAAGGTAATGCGCCCTGTTCTCACCCGCCAGAAGTACCTTGAACTGCGCCAGTTGGCCGTACATAAGAACTATGTCTCGCGTGTTCGCCAAGGCGATGCAGACGCAAAGAAGCGCCTCCTGCAGTTCAACTACTCGTGCATACCAGGCGAAGACAAGAAACTCAAGGGTTGCACTCAAATGAGTTCTTCCGTTGGCATGGATGTTGACCACATTGCGCCAGAGAAGATGAGCGAGGTTGCCGAGAACATTCTCAGCAAGAAGGATGAAATCGGTTTGCTTATGCTTGAGCGCTCTGTTCGTGGCGAGGGTTATCATCTTGTTTTCAAGCGTGATGTGACTCTCTCGCAAGAGGATAACCTCAAGCGTGTTTCGGATATTCTCGGTGTTGAGTATGACAAAGGTGCAAAAGACATCACTCGCGTATTCTTTGCGACTACCGACAGCGAAGAGGATTTGCTTTACCTTGACGATGAACTTTTCAGACTCACCCCCTGCCCCTCTCATAAAGAGAGGGGAGTAGAAACTCCTACCAGCCAAAGCATTTTACTCCCTTGCCCCGCAGAAACCTCGGAGGGGAAAGGGCTGGGGAAAGGGGCTTCCCCTCAGTCTCTTAAGGCATTCGACCTCTGCTGCAAGCAGGCCGACCTTGATCCCGACACTATGGACATCTGGGGCGAGCATAACTGGCATACAAACCTGATGTCGGTGTTGTCGGTTGGTTTGCCAAAACTGATGAGCAAGAATCAGTTGTTTGCCGTAGTTCGTGAGAAACTTCCTAATTACTCGCAGACGAAGGACTGCCAGACTCTCATAGATTATTTCTATGAGAAGTACACAGCCGACAAGGGTTTTATGAGCGTTGCACTACGCAACATCAATGCTCAGGCACAGAAGGAAGGCCTCAACGAGGAGACGGAGGACGACAAAGATCTTCAGGAACTCTCGCAAGGCTGGAATCCTCCTGAAGTGCCAAAGAAGATACCTCGCATAATGGATTTGCTTGCACGCAACTACGATCCTCGCTTTCGCCAGATGCTTCTGCTCTCCGCACTCCCTGTTCTCTCGGCTCACGCTTCCCACTTCCGTGCAACCTACCTTTCGGGTGCTATTATAGGCCCTCAGCAATTTGTGGCTGTGATAGGCGGCTCTGGAAAGGGCAAGGGTAATGCAACAAAACTCTATAATGAAATGATAGAGTTCACGCTGAAGAATCACGATGACAACGAGTGGGAGAAGGTGAGAGTCAACACCGAGTTGCGCGACCAGAAGGCTAACGCAAAGGACCGTCCTCCGAAGTATCACCCTAAGATTCGACTGTTTGAGACGACATCGAAATCGAGTATCCTCGAATTGCAGACAAATCTCGGCAAGAACGGAATGTTGTTGGGGCAGTTTAGTGAGGTTGACGGATTGTCGAGTGCCACTCGTTCAGCATTTAGCGATATTTCAGTGCTTCTGCGTAAGGCGTGGGATATGGACTGGCATCGGCAGTTCTATATGTCAGACTCAACTTGCAATACATATTGCCAGATGAGCATAAGTCTCCTTATGGCAGGAACAGTAAAAGCAATGCTTGAGCGAATGTTCAGCGACAGCAACTGCGAGGGAGGACTTATGCAGAGGTGTATCCCGGTTTTGGTGCCAGAGTCGAAGCGAACTTTCCGACCACCGAAGATTAATTATCTGAACGAAGAGGAAAAGAAGGAACGCGATGCTTTGATACTCGACCTTTACCAGAAAGACCTTTCGCTTGGTGACAGCACTTTCCTGCTCGACACACCAATGACGAATAAGGCCATCGGCGAATGGTTCGACTCGCTGGAGATGCGTTACAATGATGGTGAGTTGTCGGAGGCAGAAGCAGATTTGTCGCATCGTTGTGGTGAGTTTATTCTTCGTGCTGCCATACCGCTGATTGCCCTCTATGGCAAGGAGACAAAGGAGATTGTTGACTTTGCCCGCTGGGTTGGAGAATCGGCTCATTACACAATGTGCCACATCTTCGGACATCGTGTGCAGAAGGACATCAACACTTCCAACGAACTCCTGTCGGAACATCTTGACGGCAGAAAGACAGCAGAGCCTTTGCTTGACAAGTTGCCAGATGTGTTCACTGTTAAAGAATTCAAGGAACAGCGTGTCAAGGCAGGACAAAGTTCTGAAGTAAGAATGTTGCTCTCTCGCTACTGCAAGAATGGCAAACTGGAACGCATTGGCAGAGGTGTTTACAAGAAATGTATCATTGTATCTGTTACAAATAAAGGTGACTGTACCAGTGATGGTTAAGGGTTTAAGGTTTATAGGTTATGAAAATATATCTGAATCGAACACGCACCCGTCAGCTGACAACTGACGGTGTGCTCCTCTCCTCGAACGGAGTGCGTATCTGCGACACCGCTGAACACACGCCAACAATGCTTCCTGCGGGGGTATATAAGGTGAAGTTTAAGCATCATAGGAAGTATATGCACAGAGCCCCCCACTTAACCCCTAACCCCGGCTCCGCCTCCCCTTCTTTCTCCGCTGGCGCTATGAAAGCGGCAAAGCCGAGCGCCCCCGTAATTGGGAAGGGTGCAGAAATGCCAGGAGTAACCAACGCCCTTGCCCATAACGAAGTGGACGGGGAAGCTTTTGTCGAAGGGCAAAATGCCGAGACATCGCAAAGCGATGTGGGGATAGGGGCTGCTTTTATGATACATGGCAATGGTGTTCACGCGAGGGATTTCGGCACGACGATAATTGTTGGCGAACATCTGGTGCCTGGTGTGGTTCTCAACAGCCAGCGATACTTCTGGCAGATAGTGAAGCGTATTGAGAAAGCACTGAAGCGTCGTCACAATGTTGAAATAATCATTCGTTAGTCATTATAGTCATTAGTCAATAGTCATTAAGAAAAAAACAATATGCAATTAACACCACATTTCAAATTAAGCGAGTTCACTCGCTCGGCAACAGCCTCACGGTTGGGCATTGACAACACAATCCCAGAGGCGTTGATACCCAATCTTCGCAATCTCTGCGAGCAGGTTCTTGAACCTTTGAGGGTGTATTACGGGCGTCCTATCATCATCTCGTCAGGCTATCGCTCTCCACCCTTGAACAAGGCCGTTGGAGGTGTCAGCAACTCACAACATCTTCTTGGTGAAGCCGCTGACATTGCCCCAAGTCCCCCTATGCAGGGGGATTTAGAGGGTCCGATTCTTGCATTATGGGCGGAATGGATTATGGACAACTGCTGTTTTGACCAGCTCATTATTGAGAGGGCTCAATCTGCATCGTGGCTTCACGTCTCATGCAAACTCGACAAAAGCCAGAACCGCCAACAAGTATTAGTAATAAACAACAAGTAATTAACATCAATAGCCTATGGTATAAAAAAAATGGCGAGGAATCGAAATTCCCCGCCATCTTTTATTGTTTGTTTAAAGAGTTAACCTATTAACCTATTAACCTGTTAACCCTTTAACCTTTTATTACTTAATTGTCTGACCAACAACAGTGTACTTCATGTCACCCTTCTTGATAACAACCTGCTTGTTCTCGATCATCTTCTTTACAGAAGTATTGTCAGCGTTGACATTCTTGATTGCAGTTGGATCCATGTTGAGTGTTACATGTATTGGCTGGTGGTAAGAGTTCTCACCGTTAACCTCGAATACGAGTTCGCCTGCATTTGACTTAGATGTTGTAACAGTACCGCTTCTGAGGAACCAGAGAGGAGTGTTGATGTAACCATCGTCTGTCAATGTGCCGTAGAATGTTGGGTAAACTGAACTACCAGAAACCTCACCTGGCTGTACAGAAGGAGCCTCATAAGAAGTGTTAACCTCCCACTCACCTGCAGGGAATACTACATCGGCGTCTAATTCTGTTGTGTAGATAAGCATTGAGAACATATCGTTGCGATCAGCGTTAGAAAGTCTTACATAACCGTAACCCTCATCAGCAGAACCCTCAAGATCTACGATATCTGCAGATGTGAATGCTACATCGATACCCTCGTCTTCAGCGTCGTATTCAAGACCTTCTTCCTCTTCAGGAGCAACAGTACCCTTAAGAGTCATGTTGATCTTGTATGTACCTGCCTGGAATACACCGTCGAGAACAACCTCGTCGCCTTCCTGAGTTACATCGAAGTCAGCCTCTACATACTTGAGGAGATCGTAAGTGCCATCCTCGTGGATGAATGCGATATAGTTGTAAGATGACCAGTCAGAGAGGTCAGACAATGTGTAGTGACCAGGAATCTGTGTTGCAGAAGGAACAACTGAAACATAGATTGTCTCGTCCTCGTTGTAACCGCTAATCTGCCATGCACCGAGGTCGGCAACAAGGTCAGAAACCTCCATGCCCTCAATGTTTACATCGATTTCCTCTTCAACCTCAGGCTTTGTGTAAACAGCGTTTACTGTGTAAACTACGAGGTCGTCGCCAAGGAACTTAGCTGTGAATGTAGGACAGTTATCTTCGTTTGTTGAGTTAGCCTCGAAGATAGAGAGGTTAGAAACCTCCTTCTCGCCGATTACCAATGAGATGTAGCCATCCTCATCAGTCATCTCGCCTGGGAATGCGTCTGAGTACATACCAACATCGAGAGTAGCATCATCGTTGCTTGCACTGAGGAACAAGATACCCCAGCTTGCCCATGACTCGTCGATTTCAAGGTTGTCGAACTCGTAAGCAACCTCACCAGCAACCTCAACAGCGTAGTCGAATGAATACTTGTATTCAATAGCGTTTGCCAATACGAGGTCAGCCTCTACAGAAACCTTCATTGCCTCAGCATCGAATGTCTCAGAGATTGTACCGTAGTCGATAGCAACAGTTTCGCCTGTAGCAGTGTTTGTAAGACCAGAAGTCTCAAGGTTGATCTTCTTCTCAGTGATGTCGCCAGTCAGGTTGTTGAGGTCGAGAACCCATTCCTGTGTAGCGTCGTCCTTCTGAACGAGCTTGAAGTAAGAACCGCTCTCCTCTGTAGGCCACTGTGCATCAACAACTTCTACCTCGATTTCCTTAACCTCTGTTGGCTCGAGAGGAGGATTCAGCTTGAAGTGGATTGTGTAAGTGTTACCGCTCTCGCCTACAGCTGTAGCAGAGATTTCGCAAGCAACAGAAGGATCTGTTACGCCCTCAGGGAGCGAAGTTGTAAGATCGAGGCTTGTGAACTTGTCAGTTGTCTGGTTGTTGATGTCGTAAACATATGTATATGTAGCGAGACAGTCGTCGAGAGTGTATGTGCCAGGGAATGTGCCGTCAGCAGAAACGAAGTCGAGAGTAACTCGGTAGTCGCTGTTCTGGAAACGAACATACCAGTCGCTATCCTCTGTGTAGTAACTTGCAGAAAGGAGTTCTGTACCCTCGATATCGATATCCTCTGGTTCTACAGGATCTGGAGTGTAGATAGTAGTAGTAACGTTGATGTTGTAAGTGTTGCCATCTTCGCCTACTACGCTACCAGTGATAGTGTAACCACCATTGCCGTCGCTTGCACAAGTAACGTTAAGCGAAGTCAATTGTACATAGCACTGATTTGTATAGTCAGTGATGTAAGTGTAGTCAGTATCCATGTCCGAGAGTTCGAATGTACCTGTAGGGTCGTCAGCGTTAGTGCTGTACCAGTCCAAACTGATTCTTAAGGTCTGCTCAGCATTTGTGCCACCATACCACCAGTCGTTAGTGTCTGAATAGAATCTCAGTGTACCACCATCAACAGTGATATCGATTGCCTCTGCGTCAGCC
>DCIM01000025.1 GCA_002316005.1 Prevotellaceae bacterium UBA1726
ATAATTCCTTTTTTATTGTTCATTTCATTTGTTTCTATTTGTCCCCAAGGCGTGGGGACAGTTGTTTTTAACCGTGGGGACAGTTGTTTTTCAGCGTGGGGACAACTGTTTTTCAATGCGGGGACAAAACCGTACAGAAACGACCTACATCTGAGTGCGGCGGTAGAAGTCGCAATTCTCCTTTGTCAGCAACTCAATAGGCATATAGTTTACTGGTTCAATCTGTTGCTTGAGCACAACTGCCTTGAACAATGCATCGACACACGAAAAGCCTTGCTGATAGCCATGCTGTGCAATGATGAACGAGATACTGCCACGACGCAGACATTCGCGATTCTTTGGCACCATGTCATATCCCATCACCTGCTTGTCGCGAAGGTTGTTGGCAAGCAGATATTCGCCAACGATATGCGCTCTCGAGTTGAGCGTGATGCAATGGTGAATGTCTGGATTCTCTTTGAAGAACTTATCAAGTTCAGTATTGTATATTCGTTTGTCGCCAGCAATAGGAAGGTTCAGTTCTACAATCTTGATGTTAGGGAAGTGGTCGAGCATGTAGTGGCGGAAACCTACCTCGCGGTTTGCCTGCTGCTTAGTAGTGAGCATTCCGTTGTGAGTCTGACGCATGAGCATAATACTCTTTTCGTTTGAGGCAACGAGCATGAGCATCTTTGCTGCGAAATATCCACTACAGAACGAATCCTGGCCGAAGAATGCAAGTGGATGTAAATCAGGCATATAGGAGTCGAGAAGCACAAACGGAATCTTTTGCTCGTGAAGGTGCTCGGTGAATCGGCGTGTTATCTCCAATCCTGCCGGTACGATAATCACTCCATCGGGCTCGTATTCAAGACATTCGTAACCTCCACGCTCGAAATCCTCGTCGTCGAAACGCTTGTAATGCACATACTTCAGATTAATCTGAAAGTCGCGACGCATATCCTCTGCTTTGTTTGCTCCTTCCTCAACCTCCTGCCAGTAAGCCTCGGAGTTGTGCTGAGGCACAAACATTACGAAAGTGTAGGTCTTGTTGTAAGCCAAAGCACTTGCGTACATGTTAGGCTTATATTCCATTTCCTCGAGCGCTTTGTTTACTTTCTCGAGTGCTTTCTTTGAAACATTAGGGCGTTTGTGCAATACACGGTCAACTGTGCCGACTGACACACCAGCCTTCTCTGCAATGTCCTTTATCCTGATTTTTGATGACATATTGTTATGTGTATATCCTTAAAACGATTACAAAATTACAAAAAATACTTGAATTGTGCGAATACACAATGTGTAAAATATCGTAAATATCACCTTTTTTTGGCAGATTCTTTCGTATTTAGGCAAAAAATCAGTATTTTTGCAGTATGTGTGGAAACTATAGCATAAAACAACTCAATCTGCCAATGAGGCTTCTTGCTTTATTGGTTGTGTTTGTGTGTGTTTCCTGTAATCAGGAAAGAATCAACCAAAAGGCCGATTCTTTTAATGATGCTTCCTATAGTTATCACTATATCTCGCTCGACACGACAATGATGTATGCCAATGAGGCATTGAAGGTTTCGGAGCACTATCATGACGGAAGGGTAGAGGCACTCAATAATCTTGCCTTTGTCGACCTTATCAAGATGCATTATACTGATGCCGAACAGAAACTCCAGGAGATTCTTTCGTCAACAGACAACCAGTTTGAACGCCTCGTTGCCAATATCCAGATGATGCGTCTTTGTCAGCGTGAGTCGCGAAACAAAGAGTTTTACGATTATTATTGGCAGGCAAAGGACAATATCAATCGCATTGAGGAAGATGCCAAGATGTTGACTTCTCGTCAGCAGAAACGTCTGACTTATGCAAAGACAGAGATGCAGATTATTCTTGCTGCTTATCTCTATTATGTGGGTCAGATAGAACCATCAACTGCTGCAGTACTTGAAATAAATCAATATGGTGAAATTCAGCGAGATACGGCACAGTTGTTAAATTATTATTATAATGTAGGTTCGGGTAATGTCCTTACCGCTGAATCGCCTGAGAAAGTGGCGATAAAGGAGTTTGATTACCTCATTGGTTGCTATATGCTTGCCCGTTCTTCGCGTAACATTTACTGGGAGGCCGAGGCCCTTCAGGCGATGAGTGAACATCTTCAAGATGACTATCATCTGCCAATCCTTGTGAAGGAGAATGCTGCTGTGATGAAGTATCTCAATATTGATGAGGTAAACGATACTCTCTTGGCGGGTAACTTCGCTCAGCGTTCTGTGAATTTGTTTGCAGAATATGGTGATGCATACCAGACAGCCGGTGCCTTGCGTACATTGTCGGATTGCTATTTCGGAATTCACGATTATGGCTATGCCATATCTTGCCTGAATGAGGCTCTTGAAAGGGATTCTCTCATCAATCAGGCTCCAGCATTGACCTCAAGTATTCGCGAGAAGTTGTCAATCAATTATTCTGCTATTGATGACAAACAAGGTTCCGACTTTAATCGTAACCTTTACCTTGACTTGCAAGAGGATACTCGTCAGGATCGCGAGTTGGAGGCTCGAGCGGACCAACTTAATAAGATTTCATTCCAGCAGAATCTCATGATTATTGGTGTGTGTGTGGCAATTGCCTTGATGGTGATTCTTCTCTTTGTCTTTACAAGAATGCGTCGCAGAGACATGGAGAAATATACTGTTGATTCCTTGCTTGCTCCTTTGGAGAAATGGAAGCAAAATGAGATGGAAATCACCGATGAAATCGCGGAAAAACACGAAGATATCATAGAAGAGCAGAAGACCGCTGAACTTCTTTTGGAACGCAACTTTCAGCAGAATATGGAACAGCGTGCCAAGATGGCTCTTGTAAATAGCATCACTCCATTTATTGACAGAATGCTGGCGGAGATCCAATGCCTGATGACGCGTAGTGAAAATGAGGATGTGGTGGAGAGTCGATACTCCTACATTCTTGAGTTGACTGATAAGATCAACGAATATAATGACATCCTCACTAATTGGATTCAGTTGCGAAAGGGCGAATTAAGTCTGAAGATTGAGAGTTTCAAGTTGAACGATATATTTGATATCGCTCGCAAGGGACGCCTGTCGTTCAGTATGAAGGGAATCGATCTTGTCGTTGAAGATACCAAGGCTGTGGTAAAGGCAGACAAGACACTAACCCTGTTCATGATAAACACCATTGCCGATAATGCCCGAAAGGTGACAGGTGAAGGCGGCGCCGTTAAGATTTCGGCAGTTGAAACGCCTGATTATGTGGAAGTTGAGATTGCAGATACTGGTGTCGGCATGACCGAAGAGGAGTTGCAGAATGTTTTCAACCATCAGCCAACAGTAGTTCAAAATGCCGATGAAACCGCAGATTTGAGCGCAAACGGATTGCGAGTAGCCGAACCACAGCATGGTTTCGGATTGATGAACTGTAAGGGTATTATTGAGAAATACAAGAAGGTAAGCCAAGTGTTCTCGGTTTGTTCTATCTCTGCTACAAGTGAGAAAGGTAAGGGTACGGCATTCCGTTTCCGTCTGCCACATGGAGTTGTTCGTTTGATTATTTTCATGGTAGGCTTGTTTAGTTCTATGAATATGTCCGGCCAAACTGTGGAAGATAAGATTCAGATGTATGTTGATAGTGCCTACTTCTGCAATCTTCAAGGTAGATATGAGTCAACACTCGCATTCGCCGATTCCGCGCGTACCTATTTAAATATATATTATAAGAAACTCCGTCCGAATGGCAGAGATCTGATGGTGATGAATGGCAGTTCGGCTGATAATGCAGCAGAATTGAGATGGCTGTCGGATTCGCTTCGTGTTAATTATTCCGGCATCCTTGATGTCAGGAATGAGACTGCAATCGCGGCCTTGGCTCTACATAAATGGGATTTGTACAATTACAATAACAAGGTTTCTTCACGTTTGTTCCGTGAGTATAGTGCAGATCCTACACTTCTTGGTTATGTTGGTCAGATGCGACAGAGTAGTGAGACGAAGTATGTAGCCTTGATACTTCTGTCGTTGATATTCCTGAGCATTTTGCCTGCTTATTATCTGCTTTATTACAGATATAGGGTTTATCATCGTTTCCTTGTTGAAAAACTCGGAGCCATAAACAATGTGCTCTTTGACCAGATTCCGGAAGAGGAGAAGTTGGAGAATATCAAATCGCTCTGGTATCAGAGTAACCGATATATATCTGATAAGAAGGGTACGGCGGCCTTGACGGGTGTTGTTGATCAGATTTGTCTTGCTCTTGAGGATAATATCAATATCCGCCGATTGAGCAACGAGCAGATTGAACTCGCAGAGGATGAGTTGCGCCGACTGAATTTCGAGATCGACCGCCTGCATATCAATAACAATGTGCTCGACAACTGTTTCTCGACTCTTAAGCACGAGACGATGTATTACCCGTCGCGAATTCGCCAGTTGGTTGAAACAGCCGAGAGAAACATCACGGCTTTGAACGAGATTACGCTTTATTACAAGGAACTCTATACAATTCTGAGTCTTCAGGCTCAGCATCAGGTCGAGTCAAATGTAAGAATTGACAACTATCTCGTGTCTTATCTTATGTCGCTACTCCGTAAGTTGGGTGAGAATAAGAATCTGGTAATTTCAAAACAGGAACAACCGTCGCAATATGTAGTATATACTGTTGAGATGCCTAATCTCAAACTTACTGATGAGCAAATTATTGATTTGTTCACTCCGCTAACAACAAGAATTCCTTGCCTCGTTATCCGACAGATAATACGCGAGATTGGCGAGACGACTAACCAAAGAGGATGTGGAGTACTTGCAACACGCAGAGAAGATGGTGGAGCAAATATCGTGATGACTTTATCGAAAAAAGTAAAAATCAATATATAATGGACAATTTCAAAGTAATTATCGTAGAGGATGTGCCTCTTGAACTGAAAGGCACAGAAGGTATTTTCCGTAATGACATTCCTGAGGCTGAGATTATCGGCACTGCAGAGAATGAAGTGGCCTATTGGCGATTGCTCAAGCAGCAACAGCCAGATCTCGTGCTTCTCGATCTTGGCCTTGGTGGTTCAACAACTGTCGGCGTTGAGATATGCCGTCATACTAAGCAGAACTATCCACAGATAAAAGTACTCATCTTCACAGGTGAGATACTGAATGAGAAATTATGGCTTGATGTTCTCGATGCGGGATGTGATGGTATTGTGCTGAAGAGTGGGGAACTCCTCACCCGTAGTGAGGTTGCATCTGTCATGGAAGGTAAGAAACTCGTGTTCAACGAACCTATTCTCAACAAGATTGTTGAACGATTTAAGGATGCTGTAAGTGGTCAGTTGATGCACCAGGAAGCTGTTGTTGATTACGAGATTGACGAATATGACGAGCGTTTCCTTCGTCATCTGGCACTCGGCTACACAAAGGAGCAGATAACAAACCTTCGTGGTATGCCTTTTGGTGTGAAGAGTCTCGAAAAGCGCCAGAATGAACTCGTTCAGAAACTGTTCCCAGGTAGTAAGGCAAGTGTAAATGCAACTCGTCTTGTTGTTCGTGCACTTGAATTGAGAATCCTCGATTTGGATAATCTTACCGCTGATGAAGAATAAATCGAAAATATTTATTATCACAGCAACTTGTTTGCTGGCACTACAAGCGCTAACCATCCTACTTTCTTGGGTGGTCGGCGCTGTGTGGCCATCGCTTGGCATCCATTCTCTCTTGAGTGGTTCGGGCTTGCGCTGGTTGTTAAGTTCATTACCTAATAATCTATCTGACGAATACTTTATCTGGTTTCTCCTTTTTTGTATCTTCATTGGTATATTTGTGTATAGTGAGTTGCCAAAAAAAATAATTTTGTTTTCAAAATGCGATTTCCGAGAGCGCTTCGGAATTTACCTTTTCTTCTTGATCATTGCTACGGCTTTGTTGATTTGCCTCCTTCTTGGAGTGTATCCTCATTCATCACTTTTGGGACTTACAGGGCACTTGTTTCCTGGCCCTTATTTTGGTGCGGTTTTACTCATTTTGGGAATGTCAATCTTCGGTGGAAGCGTTGTTTTTTCTCTCATGGCCAGAAAGGTGGAGAATTGGAAAGATGCGGAAAAAGCGTGCGTTTTTGGTCTTCAAAGTGCTGCACCTGTGGTAGTTATCTATTTTTTATTAAAGGAACTCGTTGAAATGCTGATTTTTGTTCTCTAAAAAATCTTCATATTTTCGTAAAAAAAGTCCCTTAAAAATTTTGCTCCTTTATATTTTTATCGTACCTTTGCAATCGGGTTGGATGAACAAAATAGAAAATTCTGACAATTTATTTTAGGATCAAGGTTTTCAAAATGGAAAACTTTTTTCTGAAAACTAAATGAAAAGTTTTCCAAAAAGAAAATTTCTTCTAAGGGGTTTATTCGTTTTTCGTCTATGAAACCAAACCTAAATTTGCTATTAATTAAATAATATATAAGGAGTAAAGATATAATGGAAATCAAGAATTTCACAATCACCAAACGAGATGGCAGTAAGGACCTTTTCTCGTTAGATAAAATAATGAGTGCCATCATCAAGGCATTCGAGTCTGTTGACACCCCTGCTGATCTTGGAGTAATTTCTAAGATTCTCAGTCACCTTGATATTCATAATGATATTAAGGTTGAGGATATCCAGAATCAGGTTGAGGTTGCTTTGATGGCTGAGGGTCACTTTGCGGTTGCTAAGAGTTTCATGCTCTATCGTCAGCAGCATACAGAAGATCGTGAGACTCTTGACCGTCTTAAGTTCCTCTTCGACTACTGTCATGCTTCTAATGCTGCTTCTGGTAGTAAGTTCGACTCAAACGCAAATGTTGAGAACAAGAATATTGCTACTCTCATTGGTGAGCTTCCAAAGGGTGCGTTCATCAAGTTGAACCGTCGTATGCTTACTGACAGAATCAAGAAGATGTACAGCAAGGAACTCTCAGAAGAGTATATAAAGTTGCTTACAACTCATTTCATCTACAAGAACGACGAAACAAGTATTGCTCCTTATTGTGCTTCAATCACAATGTATCCTTGGTTGCTCAATGGTACAGCTTCGATAGGTGGTAACTCTACAGCTCCTACAAACCTCAAGTCATTCTGTGGTGGTTTCGTGAATATGGTGTTCATTGTCAGCTCTATGCTTTCTGGTGCATGTGCTACTCCTGAGTTCCTTATGTATATGAACTACTTCCTCGGCATGGAGTATGGTAAGGACTATTGGACACATCCTGACCAGCAAGCTGATATGTCTTTGAAGAAGCGTAGCATTGATAAGGTAATCACCGATTGTTTCGAGCAGATCGTTTACTCTATCAACCAGCCAACAGGTGCTCGTAATTTCCAGTCTGTATTCTGGAACATATCATACTACGACAAGTACTACTTCGAGTCATTATTCGAGCATTTCTATTTCCCAGATGGAACACAGCCTGACTGGAATGGTCTCTCTTGGTTGCAGAAGCGTTTCATGAAGTGGTTCAATAACGAACGCACAAAGACAATGCTCACATTCCCTGTAGAGACAATGGCTATGCTCGTAGAGAATGGTGAACCAAAGGATAAGGAGTGGGGTGACTTCGCTGCAGAGATGTATTCTGAGGGACATTCGTTCTTCACATACATCAGCGACAATGCAGACTCTCTTTCTTCTTGCTGTCGTCTGCGTAACGAAATCCAGGACAACGGATTCTCTTACACACTTGGTGCTGGTGGTATCTCGACAGGTTCTAAGTCGGTATTGACAGTAAATGTAAACCGCTGTGTTCAGTATGCTAAGAACAACGGACTTGACTATGTAGAGTATCTCGGTCATGTTGTAGAACTCTGTCACAAGGTTCAGACTGCATATAACGAAAACCTCAAGGAACTTCAGGATAATGGTATGCTTCCATTGTTTGATGCTGGTTATATTGCACTCGATCGTCAGTATCTCACAATCGGTGTTAATGGTATCGTAGAGGCTGCAGAATTCCTTGGCTTGAAGATTAACGATAATGAGGAATACCGTACATTCGTACAGACTATCCTCGGCGTTATTGAAAGAATCAACAAGTCATACTATTCAAAGGAGAAGGGCTTGATGTTCAACTGCGAGATGATTCCTGCTGAGAATGTTGGTGTAAAGCACGCTAAGTGGGATCGTGAGGATGGTTACTTTGTACCACGCGATTGCTATAACTCTTACTTCTATGTTGTTGAGGATGAGTCTTTGACGATTATCGACAAGTTCAAGCTCCACGGCGCGCCATATATTGAGCACCTTACAGGTGGTTCGGCTCTTCATATGAATCTCGATGAGCACCTCTCAAAGGCTCAGTATGCTCAGTTGATTCGTGTAGCAGCAAAGGAAGGATGTAACTATTTCACATTCAACATTCCTAACACAATCTGTAACAAGTGTGGTCATATCGACAAGCGTTATCTCCACAAGTGTCCAAAGTGTGGTTCTGAGGAGGTTGATTACATGACTCGTATCATCGGTTACCTAAAGCGCGTAAGCAACTTCTCACAGGCTCGTCAGAAGGAGGCTGCTCGTCGCTACTATGCAGGAAAAGAGAAACTTGTAGAATCATAAGATAAATTCTTAATAAATAACTTTTCATGTGTTCAGGGTCTGAATGGTAATTCTCCGGATAATGCCATTCGGACCTTCTTTTTAATTTCTCTTATGCTTAAATTTGTAAATACTGATGTTGTCTTTCAGGAGATTCCTGATGAGGTGACTCTTGCAATAAATCTCTCCAATTGTCCTTGCCGTTGTCCGGGGTGCCATAGTAAGTTCCTATGGGCCGACAAAGGCGAGGAACTCAACGAAAGCGTCATAGATTCCTTTGTCGCAGAATTCGGACAGGATATTACTTGCCTGAGCTTAATGGGTGGTGACGCAGAACCAGATAGCGTTGATAATTTAGCTGTATATATTCGTACAACATATCCTCAGTTCAAGATAGGTTGGTACACGGGTCGTACGGTTATCTCCTCGCAAATCAACAAGGAAAATTTTGATTACATCAAAGTGGGGCCATATATTGCCCATCTTGGTCCGTTGAAGAATCCGAAGACAAATCAGAGGCTGTATAAACTCCATCACGAAACGAGAGAAATGGAGGATATTACGAGCCGCTTCTGGAAAAAATAAGCTTTGTAAAAGCCAATTAGAGGTAATTACTTGAAAGAGCCCTAAGGACATTTTATGTCCATTGGGCTTTATTTATGTTTATTATTCCAAAAAAAAAGCCAATAATTTGGTATTCTCATTCATTTGCGTTAATTTTGTAGAGAAATAAACACAATAAGTAAAAAATACAATGAATTACGGAAAAGTTGATGTTCTGCTCGGTTTACAATGGGGCGATGAAGGTAAAGGTAAAGTTGTAGATGTCCTGACACCAAAATATGATGTTGTGGCTCGTTTTCAGGGTGGTCCTAACGCTGGCCATACTCTTGAGTTCGAGGGTGAGAAATATGTTCTCCGCAGCATTCCTTCTGGAATTTTCCAGGGTGACAAGGTTAATGTTATCGGTAATGGCGTAGTTCTTGCTCCAGATCTCTTCATGAACGAAGCAAAGGATCTTGAGAAGAGTGGTCATGACCTTAAGTCTCGTCTTCACATCTCTAAGAAGGCGCACCTCATCATGCCTACTCATCGTGTTCTTGACGCTGCTCAGGAGGCTGCAAAAGGAAAGAACAAAGTTGGAACAACTGGAAAGGGCATTGGTCCTACATATACTGACAAGGTAAGTCGTATGGGTCTTCGTGTCGGTGATATCCTCGACGGATTCGACGAGAAGTATGCTGCACGCAAGGAGCGTCATCTCCAGATGATTAAGAATCTTGGTTATGAATATGATGCTAAGGCTCTCGAAGAGACAGAAAAGGTTTGGATGGAAGGTATTGCCTATATGAAAGAATTCCCTATTGTTGATTCTGAACACGAAATTGACAAGATTCTTCGTTCGGGCAAGTCCATTCTTTGCGAAGGCGCTCAGGGCACAATGCTCGATGTCGACTTTGGCTCATACCCATTTGTAACATCAAGTAATACCATCTGTGCTGGTGCTTGCACCGGTCTTGGCATTGGCCCTAATAAGATTGGTGAGGTCTTTGGAATTATGAAGGCATATTGTACTCGTGTTGGTGCAGGTCCTTTCCCTACAGAACTATTCGATGAGACAGGTGCAACAATCCGTGCCATCGGTCATGAGTATGGTGCTGTTACAGGCCGTGAGCGTCGTTGTGGTTGGATCGACCTCGTTGCGTTGCGCTATTCTATCATGGTAAATGGAGTTACACAGCTCATTATGATGAAGAGCGATGTTCTTGATGGTTTTGACACAATCAAGGCTTGTGTGGCTTACAATGTCAATGGAGTGGAGACTCGCGATTTCCCTTACGATATAGAAAAGGGAATCGAACCAATTTACAAGGAACTCCCTGGTTGGAAAACTGATATGACCAAGTTCACAAGCGAGGAGCAGTTCCCAGAGGCATTCAAGAACTACATCGACTTCCTTGAAGCAGAACTCGAAACACCAATTCGTATTATTTCAATCGGTCCTGATCGCGACCAGACAATCGAAAGAAAATAATCACAGTTTTCTGCTTTTTTTTGCAGAACTAAAAAAAGAAATATGGCTCAAAAACCAAGTATACCAAAAGGCACTCGCGATTTCTCTCCTGTAGAGATGGCGAAGCGCAACTACATATTCAACACCATTCGTGATGTTTATGCCCTCTATGGTTTCCAGCAGATTGAAACTCCTGCTATGGAGAATCTCGGAACTCTCATGGGCAAATATGGCGAAGAGGGTGATAAACTGCTTTTCAAGATTCTTAATTCAGGCGACTTCCTTCATGGAATGACTGCCGACGAAGTGGCTACTACAAGTACCCTTAAACTTGCGGCAAAGTTCTGCGAGAAAGGTCTTCGTTATGACCTAACTGTTCCTTTTGCTCGTTATGTCGTTCAGCATCGTGAGGAACTTCAGTTGCCATTCAAACGTTATCAGATTCAGCCAGTATGGCGTGCAGACCGTCCTCAGAAGGGCCGTTATCGTGAGTTCTACCAATGTGATGCCGATGTTGTTGGTTCGGATTCCCTCCTCAACGAGGTTGACCTGATGCAGATTGTGGATACAGTCTTCACTCGTTTTGGCGTTCGTGTACAGATTAAAATCAACAACCGTAAGATACTCTCTGGTATTGCTGAGGTGCTCGGTGCTGCCGACAAAATTATAGATATTACTGTTGCTATTGATAAGCTTGACAAGATTGGCCTTGAAAAAGTGAACGAAGAACTCATTGCCAATGGTTTGTCGGCTGAGCAGGTTGAAAAACTTCAGCCAATTCTTCTACTCTCAGGTTCAAATGATGAGAAACTGACAACCATCGCAGAAGTTCTTGCTGAGAGCGAAACAGGTCTGAAGGGCGTTGAGGAGACTCGTTTCATCCTTGATGCACTCAAGCAGAGCGGTCTGAACAATGAAATTCAGCTTGACCTTACTCTTGCTCGTGGTCTTAACTACTATACTGGTGCAATCTTTGAAGTGAAGGCTCTTGATGTTCAGATTGGTTCGATTACTGGTGGTGGTCGTTATGACAATCTTACAGGCATCTTCGGAATGCCAGGCCTTTCTGGAGTTGGAATCTCGTTTGGTGCAGACCGTATCTTTGATGTACTCAATCAACTTGAACTCTATCCTGAGGATGCAATGAACGCAACTCAGCTTCTCTTTATCAACTTTGGTGATACTGAAACAGCTTATTGTCTGCCTATAGCTCGAGCAGCCCGCGAGGCAGGTATTCGCACAGAGGTTTATCCTGATTCGGTAAAGATGAAGAAGCAGATGTCGTATGCCAATGCCAAGAATATTCCATTCGTTGCACTTGCTGGTGAAACCGAAATGGCTGAAGGCAAAATCACTTTGAAGAATATGACAACAGGTGAGCAGATGCTCATTTCTGCAGAAGAACTCGTTGAGAAGATATCTAATTGCTAATATAATAACTTTCAAAAGCTTATAACTATTATGACAAAGAAATTCATTTGCGCCGTTTGTGGTTATGTTCACGAAGGCGAAGCAGCTCCAGAACGCTGCCCACAATGTAAGGCTCCTGCAAAGCGATTCTCAGAACTTAAGGAAGATGAGGAGCGTGTATATGTAACAGAGCATGTTATTGGTGTTGCTCAGGGTTGTCCAGAGGACATCATGGTTGGTCTTAAGGCTAATTTCGAAGGTGAGTGCACAGAGGTTGGTATGTACCTTGCAATGGCTCGTCAGGCTGATCGTGAGGGTTATCCAGAGATTGCTGAGGCTTTCAAGCGCTATGCTTTCGAAGAGGCTGATCATGCAAGTCGTTTCGCAGAACTTCTTGGTGAGTGTGTTTGGGATACAAAGACAAACCTCCAGAAGCGTGCTGAGGCTGAGTGTGGTGCTTGCTCTGGTAAGATGGAAATCGCTAAGCGTGCAAAGGCTGAGGGTCTTGACGCTATTCACGATACAGTTCATGAGATGGCTAAGGACGAGGCTCGTCATGGTCGTGGCTTCGAGGGTCTTCTCAAGCGTTACTTCGGCGAATAATTACCCCGAAATAAGTTTTCTTCCAATAAAATGGAAGGATAAAATAAAGGAGCATTCCGTCTGGAGTGCTCCTTTTTTCTTTTTCTATTTTTATCTAGAATTTCTAGAATCTCTAGATTCTCTAGAATATTTCAGTCATCCTAAAATCCTAGAATGCTTCCTATCTGATAAACAACGGCTGATACTACCCATGCCAGGATGGTTGTGTAGCCAGCTGTGAATATTGCCCAACTCCATTTGCTCGTCTCGCTTTTGATGGCGGAGATTGTAGCAATACAAGGGAAATAAATCAATACGAACAACAGGAAACATACTGCTGATAGGGTAGTGAGACCGTCCGATTCCATCTGAGTGCGGAGTCGCTCGTATTTAGAACTGTTCTTCTCGCTGAATGAGTCGTCATCACCGAAACTATCATCGTCAGAATAGAGTACGCCCATTGTTGACGCAACAATCTCCTTAGCACCTACACCCGAGATAAGACCTACATCAAGCTTCCAGTTGAATCCCTGTGGTTCGAAGATTGGTTCGATGGTTTTTCCTATCATTCCTATATAACTCTGTTCCTGCTGTTGGCGAGGAGTGAGCTCTTCGTGGTGAGGGAAATATCCCAAAGCCCATACAACTATACTTGCTACAAGAATAATACCACCCATCTTCTTCAGGTATTGCTTTCCTTTCTCCCAAGTGTGTCGTCCAATAGCCTTCCATGTGGGGAAGCGATATGGAGGCAACTCCATCACAAAAGGAGTGTCTTCCCCCTTTACAACAAAGCGACAGAACAGTCTGCTTAGGAGGATAGAGAAGAAAATACCCACTACATAAAGCGAGATAAGCACAAGAGAACGATATTGTGCAGCAAAGAAGGTACCTACTATCATTATATAAATAGGTAGGCGAGCAGAACAACTCATTAATGGGAGGATAAGCATCGTTACAAGGCGCGAACGACGGCTCTCGATTGTACGACATGCCATTATTGCAGGCACATTACATCCGAATCCCATAATCAGCGGAATAAACGACTTGCCATGCAATCCCATCTTGTGCATCAGTTTGTCCATTATGAATGCTGCACGCGACATGTATCCAGAATCCTCCATGAATGAGATGAAGGTATATAGAATCAGAATCTGTGGGAGGAACACAATTACAGAACCTACACCGCCAATAATTCCATCTGTGATCATGTCCTTAAGTATACCGTCAGGAAGAAGCATGGCAACGGCCTTGCTCAAACCACCTATTCCCATCTCAATCCAATCCATCGGAAACTGGCCTAATGTAAAGGTTACATGGAACATAAGGAACAACAGAAGTATGAACAGCGGGAATCCTATGTATCTGTTTGTGAGGAGTTTATCCAGTTTATGGGTTGTCTCGTAAGTATCCTTCTTAACGCCTGTCTGATAGCCTGCTTCTTTCAAAGCACCACGAATAAAACCGTATTTTGCATCCATGATGGCAGTCTCAGTATCTTCGTGCATCTCCTCGCGAACACGCTTATCGGCTACTACAGATTCGTAGAATATCTCCTCTGCATGGGGTAGTTTGCTGATGTATTCTTTTATGTCGTGGTCTCTTTCCAAGAGTTTGATGGCAAGGAATCGAGTAGAGTATTTCTCGCGTACATTAGGCACCTTCTTCAGATATTTTTGAATATGCGAGATACCATCCTCAATCTCGTGACCGTGGTTGATATGGATATGTCTGTAATTCTCTATTGTACCCTCACGATTCTCGTAGATACGAATGACGGTATTGAACAATTCCTCGACGCCTTTTCCTTCCTTGAACGAGCAAGGAATCATTGGTACACCCATCAACTGACCAAGAGTGTCAACATCCATCTTGTCACCTCGTGCCTCAAATTCATCGAACATATTGAGTGCACAAACCATTCTGAGGTGCATGTCAATAAGTTGGGTTGTGAGGTAGAGATTGCGTTCGATGTTACTTGAATCAACAACATTGATGATAACATCAGGTACTTCTTCAACAATCTGCTTTCTCACATATAACTCCTCTGGTGAATAAGCCGATAAAGAATATGTTCCGGGAAGGTCAACGAGATTGAAGGTGTATCCATTGAATTCTGCCTTTCCCACTTTTGCATCAACTGTCACCCCGGAGTAGTTGCCAACTCGTTCGTGAGCGCCAGAAGCAAAGTTAAATAGGGAAGTTTTTCCACAGTTAGGATTTCCCACAAGTGCCACATTAATGGTATGGCGGTTTTCTGTCCATTCCTTTCCGATATAGGCTGTGTCACAAGACAGCTGATAAGGATATTCATCATCCTCATGAATCATGTTCTCTCCTGGTAGGCACACCTCAATCATCTTTGCCTCAGAATGGCGTAGACTCACCTCGTAGCCCATGATTTTGTATTTTACGGGGTCTTGCAGAGGAGCATTCTCAAGCACCTCCACAACTTTTCCTTTGATGAATCCCATCTCCACAATACGCTTGCGGAAACCACCATGGCCGGTCACCTTTACGATGACGCCTCGTTCACCTGTATGTAAATCAGATAATTTCATTCAGATATGTTTTCTTACTTGGGCAAAGTTAATCAATTTGTTGGAAACTGACAAGAGTGAAAAGTAAATTACTTACTTTTAGGTATCAAAGCCTTCTTTACAAATTCTGCCGTATACCCCTTCTTGCACTTTGCCATTTCCTCTGGTGTTCCTTCAAACATTACCTGTCCGCCACTTCTTCCGCCTTCAGGACCCATATCTATGATATGGTCGGCAAGTTTTATGACATCAAGGTTATGTTCAATGACAACAACTGTATTGCCTTTGTCGACCAACTTTTGCAGAACTCCCATCAATACACGGATATCCTCGAAATGAAGACCCGTTGTTGGTTCATCGAGTATATAAAGTGTACTTCCTGTATCGCGTTTCGACAGTTCTGTTGCCAACTTCACGCGCTGGCTCTCTCCGCCCGAAAGGGTAGTGCAAGGTTGTCCGAGTTTGATGTATCCAAGTCCCACATCTTGAATGGTCTTTATCTTGCGAAGGATCTGTGGCACATTCTCAAAGAACTCCACCGCCATGTTGATTGTCATATCAAGGACATCCGAAATACTCTTTCCGCGATAACGAACCTCAAGAGTTTCACGGTTGTAGCGATGGCCGTGACATACCTCGCAAGGTACCGTCACATCAGGAAGAAAGTTCATCTCAATGGTCTTGTAGCCATTTCCTCCACAAGCCTCGCAGCGTCCACCCTTAACATTGAATGAGAAACGACCTGGTTTGTAACCACGCATCTTTGCTTCTGGAAGTTCAACAAACAACGAACGAATGTCTGCGAACACACCTGTGTATGTAGCTGGGTTAGAACGAGGCGTACGGCCAAGGGGACTCTGGTCTACGGTTACTACCTTATCTATATAGTCAAGTCCTTCTATGCTATCATAAGCCATAGGCTTCTTTAGCGAACGATAGAAATGATGAGAGAGGATAGGTTGTAGAGTTTCGTTGATGAGTGTTGATTTACCCGAACCGCTCACTCCAGTCACGACAATCAGTTTACCAAGAGGGAAGTCAACACTAACATCCTTGAGGTTGTTGCCTTTACAACCTTTTAGCGAAATGCATTTGCCATTTCCCTTGCGACGAGAGGAAGGGATTGCAATCTCAAGTTCGCCATTCAGATATTGACTTGTCAAAGTATGCTGCTTGAGCATCTCTTGAGGAGTTCCTTGAAATACAACCTCTCCACCACGACGGCCGGCCTTAGGACCAATATCAACAACGTAGTCGGCTGCAAGCATCATGTCCTCATCATGCTCCACCACAATTATTGTATTGCCAAGATCTCTCAATTCGTTCAATGAAGCAATCAAACGGTTGTTGTCGCGTTGATGTAATCCAATACTTGGCTCATCAAGAATATATAATACATTTACCAGTTGACTACCAATCTGTGTCGCTAGTCGAATTCGTTGACTTTCGCCACCTGAAAGTGATCCCGAAGGACGATTCAATGATAAATAGTCAAGACCAACCTCAAGCAAAAAACTGACACGGGTGCGAATTTCTTTAAGTATCTCGCGTGCAATGTTTTGCTGTCTTTCGTTCAAGTGTTCCTCTACCGTGTCAAGCCATTCTTTCAGGTCAAGTATATCAAGGTTTGCTACCTCTGTAATATTCTTGTCCCAAATCTTGTATGATAAGGCTTCGCGGTTCAGTCGTTTTCCTTTACATTCGGGACATACACAATCCTGCAAGAACTGCTCAGCCCATTTCTGTCCTTGAGCACTATCATCGCTCTCCATGACCTGACGAAGATATTTGATAATGCCGTCAAAGTCGATGAAGTAATCGCTTGATGTACGACATACGTCTTTGTCAATTCTAACCTTTTCAAGCGAACCATTCAATATTTCGTTCATTGCATCCTCAGGAATGTCCTTGATAGGAGTGTTTAGGTCACAGCCATAATTTGCGAGAAGAGCCTGTATCTGCCAGAATATCATCTGGTTCTTGTATTTGCCAAGCGCTACAATACCTCCATCGTGTATTGACATATTGTCGTCAGGAATAACCTTCTTTAAGTCAATGTCGCTAACAGTACCTAATCCCTTGCAATGAGGGCAAGCTCCCTGTGGAGAGTTGAACGAGAAATTATTAGGTGCAGGGTCGGAGTAGGAGATACCTGTTGTAGGACACATGAGTCGCTTGGAATAGAACTTCACACTACCATCCTCGTTGTCGAGAATCATAATCAGTCCTTCGCCCTGTTTCATAGCCACCTTGACCGAACTCTTAAGTCGTTCCTCGTCTTTAGCCTGAACTTTCAAGCGGTCGACAACAACCTCAATATCATGATTCTTGTATCGGTCCACCTTCATTCCACGTACCAGTTCCTCAATCTCGCCATCAACACGAACATAAAGAAAACCTTTCTTGCGAAGAGCTTCGAAGAGTTCGCGATAATGTCCTTTTCGACTACGAACCATAGGGGCAAGGATCTGAATCTTGTGGTCAGCATAACGCTCAAGAATCATATCGATGACCATCTCCTCTGTATATTTTATCATCTTTTCGCCCGTAGCATAGCTATAAGCCTCACCTGCACGAGCATAAAGAAGACGCATATAGTCGTAAATTTCCGTCTGTGTGCCGACTGTTGAACGAGGATTGCGGTTCGTAGTTTTCTGGTCGATACTGATTACAGGCGACAATCCCGTTATTTTGTCCACATCAGGACGCTCCATTCCACCAAGGAAGTTACGGGCATAAGCCGAGAAAGTCTCTATATATCGACGCTGGCCCTCGGCAAAGATAGTATCGAAAGCCAACGACGACTTTCCCGAACCCGAGAGTCCGGTAATGACAGTCATTTTGTTGCGTGGAATCTCCACATCTATATTCTTGAGGTTGTGTGTTCTGGCACCCCAAATCGATATTTTGTTATCCATTATTATTGATTACTGGTTAACAGTACTGCGGTCTTCGTTATATCCTCGGAGTAGATTGACATCCTTGCGGAAATGATACTTAATACCATCAGAACCTTCTGCGGTAACATCGCAGAAATAAACGCCTTGTGCCACATCTTTTCCGTGGAATGTTCCGTCCCAACCATCTCCTGCAGGGTCAGTCCATTCATATAGTTTCTGCCCCCAACGATTATATATTGTTGCCTTAAACTTAACCAAACTCTGGTAAGTCTTAGGACAATAAGTGTCGTTTCTTTGGTCGCCATTAGGCGAGAAGGCATTTGGCATTTCAAGTTTGCTCTCGCTGATTGTGACAGAAAGTGGCGTTCTTTCTGCCCAGAATTCCTGCGTATAGGCAATAGTGTCGTTGTTTTGGGTGAATATGGCATGGCATACAATACTTGTGGTGCCTGCCTTTGTGAAAGTCACCTCTGTGTCCTCGTCGTACCTTATAATATAAGGTTCAGTTTCTTTTTCCTTGGTGAATCGCCATTCGAAGTATGGGTGCCATCCTACTGTATTCTCTGGATTGGCATAGAAACTTACTATCAGCGGAGCATTACCTGAGATGGCAGGGGCATCTTCGAGAATGTCAACAACCTGTTCGTCACCATCTTTGTCTATATAAACAGCCGATGGATGGAATGTAGGGATATCGTCGTCTGCCAACATGAAAGTTGGGGCAAGAATCAACGAAATAACGAGTAATATTCTATTAATTTTCATTTTTCCGAGTAAATAACATACAAAAATAAGTAAAAAAGTTGATAAACACACTCTTTTTTTGTATTTTTGCACTAAGTTTTTCAAAAAATATAAGATATGCGACAATTTTTAAGATATTTCATCCTTCTGACTCTTGCTTTTTACTCATTTGAGGCAATGGCCCAGACAAATGTGTGGCAAGACATCTATGAAACAAAGAAAAAGGATACCATATATGGAATTTCCCAGAAATATGGTATTACGATGGAGGAGCTCGTGAATGCAAATCCAGAGATGAAGAAAGAAGGATATAAGCTGAAAAAGGGTACAAAGGTATTCATTCCAAAGAAAAAGGTGGAGGAGACCGTTAAACCTGTTCAGCAGGATATGAAAACGATGCCGGGACAGACTCTGCGCGTTGGTATAATGCTGCCACTTCATGATGTAGATGGCGATGGAAAACGAATGGTAGAGTACTATCGTGGTGTCCTCATGGCATGCGATTCTCTTCGCCAGCAAGGTGTCAATACAGATGTCCATGCATGGAATGTCAATATCGATTCTGACATTCGTGTCACTCTCCTTGACGAGTCGGCAAAGAATCTGGATGTGATTTTTGGTCCTCTTTATACAAAGCAGGTACAGCCAGTTGCAGATTTCTGCAAGAGTAACGACATAAAACTCGTCATTCCTTTCTCTATTTCTGCAAATGATGTGCAGACAAATGATCATGTTTACCAAGTTTATCAGAATGGCACACAGTTGAATGATCGTGCGATTGGTGCATATATGGGATTGTTCAAGGACTGTAATGCAGTATTCATTGATTGCAACGACACAACATCTCGCAAGGGAATCTTCACATTCGGACTTCGCAAGCAACTTGAAGCGCAGAACATCAGCTATCAGATAACAAACCTCTCATCTTCTGAGACTCAGTTCCAAAAGGCATTCTCAAAGACTAAGAAGAATGTTGTTATCTTGAATACTGGTCGTTCGCCAGAGTTGAATCTTGCTTTCCGCAAGTTGAACGAGTTGCGCCTTACACAGCCAAACATCGACATTTCTATGTTTGGATACAACGAGTGGCTTTCTTACGAGAGCGTCTACCGTGAGTTGTTCCATAGATACGACACCTATATCCCTTCTACCTATTATTATTACAAGGGACTTACGCGTATTGCCTCTTTCGAACAGAATTACAAAAACTGGTTCGGTTTGGAATTGCAGGATCAATACATTCCACGCTTTGCCATCACCGGTTATGATCAGGCAATGTTCTTCCTTCGTGGACTTTACGAACGAGGAAGTGCTTTCGATGGAACACGCAAGGAGTCTGCATACAAGCATATCCAGATACCTCTTCACTTTAAGCGCGTTGCCGAAGGTGGAGGAATGCAGAATGCAGCCTTCGAGTTGGTTCACTATGGAAAGAATCAGGTAATTGGTACTATTGATTATTAATGAGACGCTTCATCTACATATCGCTTTTCTTGCTGATGTTGCCATTCGTGGCACAGGCTCAGGTGGGTGACCATCGTAACGACCTTGCAATAGGTTTCAACGGTGGTTATGTGCTTACGAATGTCGGTTTCTCGCCAAAGGTGACACAAGGCTATCTTCCTGGAAAAACCTTTGGTATCTCAACCCGTTATGTATGCGAGAAGTATTTCAGTTCAATATGCTCGCTATATGCAGAACTGAACTATACTGAGATGGGATGGCGTGAGAAAATCCTCACTATCAATTCACAACCCGTTTTCAACGAGAATACAGGGCAGAATGATGCTTATGAGCGCAAGTTAGGATACATTCAGTTGCCATTTATGGCTCATCTGGCTTGGGGTAGGGAAGTGAAAGGTTTCAACTTCTTCTTCCAGATAGGACCTCAGTTTGGCTATCTGCTTAGCGAGAAGACAAATACCAACTACACATTGCAGAACATGAACATTGAAGACAGAGCAAACAAAACATACGCTCAGGATTCAATGGCCGTAGAAAATAAGTTTGATTATGGTATTTGTGCCGGTTTGGGAATTGAATATTCCCATCCGAAGGTAGGTCACTTCCTGCTCGAAGGCCGTTACTACTACGGACTTGGAAATATATATGGAGCAACAAAGGCAGATTATTTCGGAAAGTCTAATCAAGCCGCCATTGAGGTGAAGCTCTCTTACCTGTTCGATATCAAACGAACGAAGAATGTGAAAAGAAAATAAACTAATAATAATAACCCCGCCTTTCTATGACCTTCCATTTGTGGGAGTTGTATAGAGAGGCATTAAAAGAATCAAAATTTATGTTCGAAGGACAACCAAAAGGTCTTTGGGCCTTGGCATTTGCCAACACAGGCGAGCGTTTCGGTTACTACACCATGCTCGCAGTATTCATTCTCTTCCTCCAGGCGAATTTCGGCTGGTCAGCAGGAACAGCAGGAACTGTTTATTCTTCATTCCTCGCTTGTGTCTACTTCCTCCCAATCATCGGTGGTGCTTGTGCCGACAAGTGGGGCTATTCTAAGATGGTTACCATTGGTATCTTCATCATGTTCGTGGGATATGCTCTTCTCTCTATTCCTATGGGCAAGAGCTTTGTTGCTGTTGCCGCTATGGCTGCTGCCTTGCTGCTCGTCAGTTTGGGAACAGGTCTGTTCAAGGGTAACCTCCAGGTAATGGTGGGCGACCTCTATAACGACGCTCAGTATGCTCATAAGCGTGATGCAGGTTTCTCTCTCTTCTATATGCTCATCAATGTTGGTGCTATGTTCGCTCCAACTGCTGCTATCGGCATTATGAACTGGGCACAGAACTCACTCGGTATCTCAGAGGCTGATTCTTATCACTTTGCATTCGCCGTAGCTTGCGTTTCACTCATCGTTTCAATCGGCATCTACTATGCTTTTAAGTCTACATTTGCTCATGTTCTTACCGTTTCAAAGAAGGACGATGCTCATAAGGAGGCTGTTGTCGACGATATGAGTCCTGCTGAGACAAAGGAGCGTATTGTTTGTCTGTGTCTCGTATTTGCAGTTGTAATCTTCTTCTGGATGGCATTCCATCAGAATGGTGCTACTCTCACTTACTTCGCTCGCGACTTCGTTGCTACCTCTGCAACTGGCGTTACAGCTATGGAGATGGATGTGACAAACCTTGTGGCATGTATCCTTATCGTTTACGGACTCTTTGGTATCTTCCAGAATAAGGGAAAGGGTCAGATTATCTCGTTGGTACTCATCGTTGCTGCTGCCATCTATCTCGGCTTGCAGTATGCACATGTTACAGAGGTCAGCATCGCAGCACCAATCTTCCAGCAGTTTAACCCATGTTTTGTTATTGCCCTCACTCCTGTTTCAATCGGTATCTTCGGTTGGTTGAACAAGAAGGGTAAGGAACCAAAGGCTCCTGTAAAGATTGGTCTTGGTATGATTGTTGCTGCTATCGCATATTTGCTCATGACCGTTTCTACACTCGGTCTTCCTGCACCAAATGCTGATGCACCTGAGCATCTTGCAAACATGAATCCAAACCTCTTGGTTTCTACATACCTCATCCTTACTTTTGCTGAGCTTCTCCTTTCTCCAATCGGCATTTCGTTTGTGACAAAGGTTGCTCCAACAAAGTACAAGGGTACTATGATGGGACTTTGGTTTGGTGCAACAGCTGTAGGTAACTTCCTTGTTTCTATCCCAACAAGACTCTGGGGCAATGAGCACTATGTTGTTTGGGGTACGCTGATGGGAATCTGCCTCGTTGCAGCTCTATTCATCTTCTCTATCATTAAGAAGCTGAACAAGGTGGCATAACAATTTCATCTTTGTGATGTACTAAACATATGAGAGACTGGTTTTCCCATAGATTGGTGAATGCCAGTCTCTTAATTTTAAAATATAAAACTATGAGAAAACTATCATTTACATTCATTGCATTTGTTGCAATATGTATGTGCTCGTGCCATAATAATAAGGTGGAATCAGTTCAGGGTTCTGATAGCGATTCTGTGACAACTGACTCTGTATCGGAATTAGTCATTAAGGCTGACACAATCAAAACCGCAACTGTTGAATACTCTGACAAACGTGGTTGCTGGGATTACAAATCAAAGATTGAATATCCTGTCGATGGTCCTGAACAATTGGTCGCAACCGTTCGTGAATGGATTTCTGAGACTTTGAGAAATGTTGGTTTTGAAGAGAAAAAGGGAACTGCATACACAGGCGACATGGCAGATGGACAGACTATGTGCAAGCATTATGCTAAGGACTATTTGAGTAGAATCAATATGGCAGATTATGAAGATTTGCCAGGTGATGTCCGTTGTGCATTGGATGAAGATATTGTCAAGGAATTTGAAAACGACAATCTTATCAGTTTCAATTGTCAACAGTATTGGTATGGTGGTGGCGCTCATGGTGGAACAACCATTTCGGGCACAACCTTCCGCAAGAGTGATGGGAAACGCTTGGATTGGAACATGATTGCGTCGAAAAAGGCTTTGAACCCTATAATCGTTTCTGAATTGAAGAAATGTTTTGAGGTGAAGACAGATGAGGAACTCATGGAGTGCTTGATGCTCTATGGCGATGAATTCCCAGAACATCCTACAGTTTCTGACATTCCTCTCCCTAAGACAGCACCTTGGATTTCGTCAGAAGGACTTGTAATGATTTATCAGCAATATGAAATTGCGGCATATGCAGCTGGAATGCCAACGGTTACTATCCCATGGAACCAACTCGACAAATATATTGCTAATGATTATAAAACGCTGATTAAGAAGTAGAATAATCACCTCTTATAAACATTAAAGCCTCGACCGAAAAATGGTTCGAGGCTTTTCTTTTTATCCCCAAGGCGTAAAACACTTGTCCCCACGCTGAAAAACAACTGTCCCCGCATTGAAAAACAACTGTCCCCACGCCGTGGGGACAAACTCATTTCATTTGTTTCTATTTCTTGAATGTATCTTCAAAGAGAATCTTCTCAGGGTTGCTGTTTGAACGGATAATATATTTGAAGGCGAAACCAGCATCAATATAGTTTTTCAAACCAGCGTTGTTCAATACCATGTCGCGCATTCCATCACGCATTTTGTTGCGGTTTTGGTTGACAAATTCTTCGTTATCGAGAACATCAAAGAAAGTGCAATAGTATGTATAGGTTTTCGTATTGATATCAAATGCCACACTATCTGTTCGTGTACTATTATATATTGGGGTAGGGCAGTTGCGCTCTGTATATTCGCGTGCCTCGCGTACAGCTCTCTTTTCAAGACTTTCACCGCATGAGGTCAGTCCTGTTGCCATAGAAAAAAGGCTTATCGCCAATATGATAATAAAGTTGAATGTTCTTTGCTTATTTTGCTTTCTCTTGTTGTAAATCAAGTGCATAATGAGTTATGTTTACTATTAACGATTAAAAATTTCTGCAAATATAGCAATAAATTTTATGAAATAAAATAGGATTCTCAAAAAAAATCAGTATATTTGCAGAAAGTTTTAGGTAGAATACTGCGAACTTTAATGCAAACGGTAGGAAAATGATATGTCATCTTCCTGTTTTGCTATTGTTGTCAAGACAACTATCCGCCATGTAGAACTTATTTAAAGGTATCAAGAATGTGGCGTGTTTGGAGATTCGCAGTCAGAATATATATTATTGAAATAAGTAACGAATGGATCATATAAGAAATTTCTGTATTATTGCCCACATCGACCACGGAAAGTCGACGCTTGCTGACCGTCTTTTGGAAAAGACGGCCACAATCCAGATTTCCGAAAATCAGATGCTTGACGACATGGACCTTGAGCGTGAGCGTGGAATCACCATCAAGAGTCATGCCATACAGATGGAGTACACAAAGAATGGAGAGAAGTATATTCTCAACCTTATTGACACTCCTGGACATGTTGATTTTTCTTACGAGGTGAGTCGTTCCATTGCTGCATGCGAGGGTGCTCTTCTTGTTGTTGATGCAACTCAGGGTGTTCAGGCTCAGACCATCTCGAATCTCTATATGGCACTCGAGCACGATCTTGAGATTATTCCTGTAATCAACAAGATTGATATGCCTTCGGCAATGCCTGAGGAAGTGGAAGACGAAATCGTTGACCTTCTCGGTTGCGATCGTTCAGAGATTCTTCGTGCTTCGGGTAAGACTGGCGAGGGCGTTGAGACCGTTCTTGATGCAATCGTCGACCGAATCCCTTGTCCTAAGGGCGAGAAGGACGGTCCTCTTCAGGCTCTTATCTTTGATTCTGTGTTTAACTCATTCCGTGGAATCATCGCATACTTCAAGATTACAAATGGTTCAATCAAGAAGGGCGATAAGGTGAAGTTCTTCAACACAGGAATGGAATATGATGCTGATGAGGTAGGTGTGTTGAAGATGGATATGGTGCCTCGTCAGGGATTGTCTACTGGTGAGGTGGGCTATCTCATCACAGGTATAAAGAATGCAACAGAGGTAAAGGTGGGTGATACCATTACTCATGTGGCTCGTCCTTGTGATTCGGCTATCGCTGGTTTCCAGGAAGTAAAGCCAATGGTTTTTGCTGGTGTCTATCCAATCGACCCAAATGACTATGAGAACCTACGTGCATCACTCGAGAAACTTCAGTTGAATGATGCTTCGCTGACATTCTCTCCTGAGTCTTCTGTGGCACTCGGTTTCGGTTTCCGTTGCGGATTCCTCGGACTTCTCCATATGGAGATTGTTCAGGAGCGCTTGGATCGTGAGTTCAATATGGATGTCATCACAACCGTCCCAAATGTTAGTTATATGGTATATGACAAACATGGTGATGCTAAAGAGGTACACAACCCATCAGGATTGCCTGATCAGGTGATGATTGAACATATTGAAGAACCATATATTCGTGCATCTATCATTACCACTACAAACTTTATTGGCCCAATCATGACTCTATGTCTTTCAAAGCGTGGAGAACTGATTAATCAGGAGTTTGTTGCTGGTAATCGTGTGGAACTGCATTTCTGGTTGCCACTTGGCGAAAT
>DCIM01000059.1:0-161 GCA_002316005.1 Prevotellaceae bacterium UBA1726
GCGTGACGATAGTTTGGCTTGTCCTGCCAGTGACCACGGGTGAAGTCTGGGAACGCAACAGATGCACAGTTGTGGTCCATTGAGAGTGTTCCGAGTTCGGCAAGACAGCACCATTCTGCGAGGTCATAAACATCAATGTCGAGTGGGAGACCGTTGAGGAG
>DCIM01000059.1:316-21657 GCA_002316005.1 Prevotellaceae bacterium UBA1726
TCCTCATGGTTTGGCACACCTGCTTCAGCAAGACCGCTACCACTGAGCGAATAGTGCTCCTCTGGGTATTTTGTAGCATAGCCCTTAGTACCAGTGAGTTTGTAGAGACGGTTGTAAGGCTGTGAGTCCATCACATTGTGCTGAATCTCAACCACCTTACCTTCTGCAGTACGCATGAGGGTAGTGGTGTGGTCGCCATTACGGAACTCCTTGCATGGCTCGCCTGTTACCTGCTCGACATATTCCTTACCGTGAACGCTCTTTGTGTCCATTGCCACAAGAGTGGTGAAACGATCGCCACGATGGATGTTGAGAGCCTGAGCCACAGGGCCGAGACCGTGGGTAGCATAGATGTCACCACGATTGTCGCGGTTGTAGATCATACGCCAACCGAGGTTTGTTGGGTCGTCAGGGTTCTTCCAATAGTGCTTCCAGAAAGGATCGAGATTGTGGATATAAGCACCTTCTGCACGCAGAATCTCTCCGAATACACCTTGCTGAGCCATATTCAGGGCGGTCATCTCATACCAGTCGTAGCAGCAGTTCTCGAGCATTTCGCAATGGAGACGCTTACTCTCGGCGAGGTTGATGAGTTCCCAGCACTGCTCAAGGTTCATTGCAGCAGGTACCTCGATAGCAACATTCTTGCCATGCTCGAGAGCATATTTTGCTACAGGGAAATGGTGGTCCCAGTCGGTAGCGATATAAACGAGGTCGATGTCCTCGCGCTCACAGAGTTCCTTGTAGCCATATTCGCCACTATACATTGCTGCAGGTGGGAGGTTACGGTCGCGCAGAAGTTTCTGGCAGGCTTCTGCGTTCTTCTCGTAGTAGTCGCAGAGACCCTTGATTTCCACGCCATTGATGAATGAACAGCGTTCTACGGCACCAGGGCCGCGCATACCGAGACCAACGAAACCGATACGGACGCAGTCGAGTGCAGGACGGGTAAGTCCGATGGCAGTCTGCTGTCCAGCAGGCATCTTAGGAGTGTCAACAACGATTTGTCCTTCGTTCCAATGCCAACGAGTGGATGGCGAGATGGACTGTGCCGAGCACAATGCAACCTGGCAGAGTGCAAGGAGGGAGATAAGAATAGTTTTTTTCATAAGAGATGAATTTTCTTTTTCCCAGCGTAAAAACACTGGGAACTGTGACTATTTTAGGGTGTAACTAATTTGCTTCAGGTCGGGGGCGGCGGAGCTGTTGCCGTAGGAGAGGGTGTAGTTGCCCGGAACGGCGCGCATGGTGTTCGACTGAGTGTCGAAATACTCAAGGCGCTCCTTAGTGATGTCGAAAGTGACATTCTTTGTTTCGCCCGGTTTGAGACTGATACGCTCAAAACCACGGAGAGCCTTACGAGGACCATCGGTGTCGGCCTCTGCCTTGACATACAACTGAACAACCTCATCGCCCTCGACAGCACCAGTGTTCTTTACAGGAACAACCAGTTTGTCGCCATTGAGCGAAGCCTCGCCAATCTCGAATGTGGTATAGCTGAGACCAAATCCGAATGGGAAGAGCGGTTCCTGCTGGAAATAGCGATAGGTGCGGTTCTTCATTGAATACTCCTTGAAGTCAGGCAACTGCGAGTCGTTCTTGTAGAATGTGACAGGGAGTTTTCCGCTTGGGTTGTAGTCGCCGAAGAGGACATCAGCCACAGCCTCGCCGCCCATCTCGCCACCATACCAAGCCTGGAGGATAGCATCGCAGTTTTCAGCCTCAGGTTCAAGGGCAATGGCACTACCGCTACAGTTGACAAAGACGATGCGCTTGCCCGCCTTGTGGAGGTCGGCAAGCAACTGACGCTGAGGTTTTGGCAGTTCGATAGAGGTACGGTCGCCACCACTGAAGCCCTCGTATTTGACCGTCATCTCCTCACCCTCGAGCGAAGGAGAGAGACCACCAACATAGACAACAGTCTCGATGTCGCCCAACTCGGCAATAGCAGTCTCGTTAGTAACGACCTTGCGAGTGAGGACATCGAACTTAAACTCTGCCTCACCGTCACCCTGGTAGAATTCAAGCACGACATCATATTTTTTGCCTTTTTCAAGGCGAACAGTCTTAGCGTCAGATTCAACAGAATGACGAGACCAGTTAGAGATTATTGTATCGCCATCAAGAATCAGGCGGTAACCATCATCGCCAGCCACAAACAGACTATAGTCGTTGGTTGCGGTAGGAACCAGTTGGCCCCTGAGACGGACAGACATACTATCACGATTAATGCCCGCAGCGATGGAAGGTTGCTGGTTGCAGTTGAAATAGAACTTGCTTGGGAAGTGGGAAGAAACCGCTGGTTTGCCCTCCATATCAGTATTGTTCCACATATCGGCCTCAAGACCAGATTTGCCGTCCTGAGTCTTAACGATGTCATAATGAGAAATCTCGGCGAAACCATCGCCCACGAGTTTCAGACCATCAACGAAAACGACATTCTCCTTACCCGCCTTGTTGATGATACCATCAAGGATGGTAGTGGTGTGGCGAGGGAAACCGTTGTAGTTGCCCCAAAGCATCACGGAGTCGTTGGCATTCTGTCCCATGACAGCAATCTTCTGGTCTTTCTTCAGAGGAAGTATATTGTTGCGGTTCTGGAGGAGAGTCATTGTCTCGTGAGCCATCTTCAGAGCCACCTGCTGTGATTCAGGAGTGTCGCAGTCGTCAGGACCGATATTGTTCCACTTAGAAGTCTTGTCGCGGTCGAAGTCGCCAAGAAGGATACGTCCGACGATGATGCGCTTCAGGCTCTCGTTGACCTTTGCCTCAGAAATCTGCCCCTTTTGAATAGCCTCAGGCAGCGAAGTGTAGGTGTCGCCACAGTTGACATCAGTACCAGCACCGATGCCACGAGCAGTAGCCTCAGATGGTGTCTTTACAGTGGCATGACGGCCCTGCATCCAGATGTCGTCGATAGCACCACAATCGGACACGATGATACCATCGAATCCCCATTCCTTACGGAGAATCTGCTCAAGGAGTCGGTTGTTGGAACAACAAGGTTCACCGTCCCAACTCTGATAAGCGCACATCACCTCGCGTACATTAGCCTTCTGAACAAGAGTCTGGAAAGCAGGGAGATAAGTCTCGTAGAGATCGCGAGGATCAACCTCGTCAACACTCATTGAGTGGCGCTCAGACTCAGGACCGCTATGGATGGCAAAATGCTTAGCACAAGCAAAAGCCTTGTAGATTTCAGGTTTGTCGTTGCTCACATCAGCAAGGTTCTTCTGTCCCTGAAGACCATTCACGACAGCAGTACCCATGATGGCAGTGAGGTAAGGGTCCTCACCGTAAGTCTCCTGACCACGACCCCAACGAGGATCGCGGAAGATGTTGATGTTTGGAGTCCAGAAAGACACACTGTGATAGAGGGCGTAGTTTTCTTCTTTCTGAGCCTCGTTATATTTCGCACGACCTTCGGTACTTGCGATAGAGAAGACATCGTAGAGAAGGTTGTTGTCGAACGAAGCCGCCATACCGATAGTCTGTGGGAAGACAGTTGCTATTCCGTTACGGGCAGTACCGTGAAGCGCCTCGTTCCACCACTGGAACCCCTTGACTCCCAGACTATCAACGCCTTTGGAATCGTTCATCATCATCAGCGCTTTCTGTTCTATTGAAAGACGGCTGATAAGATCCTCAGCCCTTTCTTCAGGACTGAGATTTGGATTCTGGAACGGATACTCGTAGTGATTGCACGAAGCAAGTCCGAGTATTAACAGAAACAAACAAATTAATTTCTTCATATTTTAGTTTTTGGTCTTTCCGAAATATAATCGTAATTGCTAATAAATGTCGGTTGTTTGATTTAGTATTTGCAAAGATAATGAAATAATTCAGTATTTGAAAATTACTATAGTAAAAATGCAAAGATAATCAGCAAAATCTACATTCAAATCGTAAAAAAGCCATATTATAGTCTTGGGGGGCAGGAGGCATCGGCAGAAGCCCACGAAGGGCAAGGCTTGTCGGTCATTTCAAACTCCATGGTTCCACCATTGGCAATATCCCCATGGCTGAGGTAGTTCTTCGCGTAAGGTTTTCCGTTGAGGCGAACACTCTTTATGTAGATATTCTTCTCCGAAGCCTCAGGAGCAAGAATGGTGAAAGTCTTGCCCGAACTCATGTTTATAGATGCTTTCCTGAACGAAGGACTTGCAATAATATAATAAGGTGAACCCGGACAGACAGGATAGAATCCCAGTGCCGCAAAGACATACCAAGCCGACATCTGACCGGCATCATCATTGCCCGAAAGACCATTTGCACCGATATTGTATTCGGTCAGCATCACCTTACGCACAATCTCCTGAGTACGCCAAGGCATACCCACATAATTGTAGAGGAATGCCACCTGATGACAAGGTTCGTTGCCATGCCAGTAGAGGTTCTGGTTGAACATGGAATCGAGTTTTTCAGTGAATCGTGCTTTTCCACCCATCGCCTCCATCAGTCCATAAACATCGTGAGGCACATACCAAGTATAGTGGGAAGGGTAGCCCTCAGTGATGAATGGGCAGAATTTGTGGGCGTTGTCCTCGTTGAGGAACGAACCGTCAGCATGACGGCCCTGAGCCCATCCAGTGCGAGGGTCAATGACATTCTTGTAGAACAGCGAACGGCGACGCAGTTCCTTCGCATCCTCCTTGTGACCTAATTCCTCGGCAAGCAATGACAAGACAAAGTCGTCATAGGCATATTCCATGGTGCGCGACACCTGTTCGCCCTTATGGAAAGCCTCCTTGACAGAATCCTCGAGCGGGATATAGCCGTATTTAAGGTAAGAGTCAAGGGCACGGCGTCCCTTTCCGTCCTTGTATTCATCGCAGGTGGCAGGTTGCTCGAAAGCGTTCTTTCGCAGAGCCTCGTATGCTTTCTCGATATCGAAATTGCGTATTCCCTTCATGTAGGCATCAGTGATGAGCGAAGCACAATGGTCGCCAATCATCTCCGATGTGTAACTGTTCCAGCAAGGGAAGATAGGCAACCATCCACCTTGCTCGTATTTGTCGATGAGCGACTGAATCATCTCGCCCGACTGCTGAGGATAAAGAATGCTCAAGAGTGGATGTTCGGCACGATAGGTGTCCCACATAGAGTAGTCATCGTAGTAAGTGCCTTGTGTGGTCCTTTTCTCGCGAGTAGTACTTGCAAATGCAGGATAACGGCCGTCCACATCATTCAGAGCGTGGGGTAGGAAAGAAGCGTGATAGAGCGAGGTGTAGAACTTCTCCTTTGCAATACTATCCGGTGTCTCCACCTCGATGGCGGCAAGTCGTTCAATCCATGTCTGCTTCAAGTCATCGCGAATGGCATTGAAGTCCCAATCAGGGTTTTCGGCACTCATATTCCGCTCGGCACCTTCAATGTCGCAGAACGAAGAAGACACCTTCACGAGAATTTCCTCGCCTTTCGCCACATTGAACGACAGGTATGCTCCCATCTGTGCTTTGTCGCTCAGTGTTTTTATGTTAGCCTGAATAGTATCGCCGTTGAAGACACCATATCCGTTGATTTTCTTCTTTATCTCTATGTTGAAATATCCGTTGAATCCTGCATATTCGCCCCATCCTTGGTAGATGCGATGAACGGGGTTGACACCAGTGACACGGCCAGATACAGGGTCGATGGTCACTTCACCCACCATCTCGTCGCTGTTAGGCTGGATGATGAGATGCGCCTCACCAGCCTTGCGGAAGGTGAAACGGAAGATTCCAGTGCGCGAAGTACCAGTCATCTCCGCCTTCACATCATAGTCCTCCAACTCAGCAGAGTAGTAATAAGGAGTGGATATCTCCTTGTCGTGGGAGAATTTGCTTGCTCTGTCCTCAGGAAGGTATTTCAGTTCGCCAGCAACAGGCATGATGGTCACAGAACCATAGTCCTGTGTGCATCCTCCGACAATCCAATGGGAGTTGCGGAATCCCTGCAGTTTATGGCGCGAATAATAATAAGGAGCCACAGATTTCTTCTCTGTGTCTTCAGTCTGTGGTGTCCAGAAATTCATTCCGTTTGGTACAAGAACAGCAGGAATGGTCTGTCCGTGCTGGGCATCCACAGCACCGGGGCCATCTTCAATCTGTCCCGTACCAATCATTGGGTCGACAAATGCAGTAAAATCGGCCTTTTTTGAGTGTGTAGAGCATCCTGCAAGTATGAGACTCGCAATTGTTAGTGTTAGAATGGCTTTCATATTGATAATTCTATGTCAATACAAAGTTAATGCTTTTTCTCCGTTCTTGCAAATGAATTGCCTAATCTTTTTTCGATTTGACAAAAAGAAAAGGCTGCAACGAACATGTCGCTGCAGCCAAATCCTATTTATGAATAGCACCTAAGCGCTAAAAGCTTTTTAGTAACCAGGGTTCTGTGTGAGAGAAGGGTTACGCTGAATCTCCTGAAGTGGCACAGGCCAGAGGAGGTCAGAATCCTTAACTGTAGCACCAGAAGCAGTCTTTGCACCAACGAGGTTTACGTAAGTTACATCGTCAGCACCATTGATTACAGGGTACTTCTGTGTACGAACGATCATTTCCCAAATCTTGTACTCGAGAGGGAACTCCTTGATACGCTCTGTCCAGCAAGCCTCCTTGAACTGATCGTCAGAAAGGCGGCTGAGCTCAGCCTCGTATTCAGAAGCAGCCTTGCCAGTCATATCAGCGCGAGCCATGATCTGTGCAAGATACTTAGCACCCTCTGCCTTACCAGCACACTCAGCATAGCTGAGGAGAACCTCTGTGTAACGGAAGATGTTCCAGTCCTTGTCGCCGATACCGTCAACGAGTGTTGACTCCTGGCAGTAGAACCAGTCACCGCGTGTCTCACCATCCCAAGTCCAAGTGAACTTGTTGCCCTTGCCGTCAACAGTGATATCCTTAACCTCAGTTGCGAAGAACTGCTGGTTCTGGATACGAAGGTCGGTCTGTGGGTTGTAGATAGCGCAATAGTCCTCTGTTGGAGCGATAACGAGCTCGTAGATACCAAGACCACCAGCAACAGCAGCCATAGAACCAGAGAATGCGTTACCTGTACGGCGGTTCATTGTAGAGATAGAACGGTCGAACTCATAAGCGTAAACAGCCTCAGAAGTGTTGTCCTGTGTGCGGAGCTTGTTGATGTAAGAGTTTGCACCGAGGTCATCGTTCTGGAGAAGAGCGTATGCACCGCAGTCGATAACAGCCTTGAAGTACTTTGTAGCTTCGCTGTTCTTGCCCTGACGCATAAGAACCTCACCGAGAAGAGTCTGAGCAACAGGCTTTGTCACCTGCATGCCGTTATTGTGCATTGCACCTGCTGGAAGGTGGTTGATAGCCTCAGTGAGGTCAGCCTCGATCAGCTTGTAGATCTCTGCCTTGTCAACTCGTGGCTGGTTAGCATTCTCAAGACCCTCTGTTGGCTCTGTGTAAAGAGGTACATCGCCGAAAGTCTTAACGAGATAATAGTAGTTGAAAGCACGGAAGAACTGTGCCTGAGCAATAAGGTTATCTGCCTTTGTTGTGTTAACCTGACCAATACTTGCAATAGCAGTGTTGGCAACATTGATAGCACGGTAGCAAGATGTCCAGATACCAGAGCAGTAGTCGTTAGAAATAGTGTTGGTCTGCTGCTGACGAGTAAGTTCGCGAGTGTACTTCACAGCAAGCTCCTGTCCCTGATAAGAACTTGAATAGTAACCAGAGAGGAAGATATTGTAAGACTCTGTACCACCAGCATAAGCACCTGTGCTTGAATAGAATGTAGGAGCACCTGTACGATTGAGGTAGTTGACACGACCAATAGCATCAGCCTCAGTACGGATAGTACCATCGTTGAATGATTGTGGCTCTTCCTGCAACCAATCGCTACAAGATGTCAATGCCATAGCAGCTGCTACGATATATAATGAAATCTTTTTCATAGTGATTTTCGATTTTAATTGTTTGGAAATGATTAGAATGTTACATTAACACCGAGAGTGAATGTGCGAGCACGTGGGTAAGAGAAGAATGTCATGTTCTGACCCATTGTGCCACGAGCTGAACCATCTGAACGGTTTGATGTAGACTCAGGGTCATAACCATCAAAGTCAGAAGAGCAAATCAGGAATGCGTTGTTTACTGAGAAGTAAGCGCGGAGAGCCTGAACGCCGATTGACTGGCAAGTAGCCTTCTCGAATGTGTAACCCAACTGGATGAGGTTAGCACGGAGGTAAGAACCGTTACATACCCACTGAGAGTCAACTGTTGTGTCCTGACCAGCGTGACCTGAACCACCAGAAATGAAGATTGCCTGCTCCATTGTAGTGTTGTTGCCTGGTGTCCATGCGTCATAGAGGATAGAAGACAAACCGTTAGTCAAACCGAAGCGGTCGTATGTAGAGTGATAGTACTGCTTCATTGTCTGTACACCAGCAACGAACTGCATATCAACTGTGAGGTCGAGGTTCTTGTAAGTGAATGTGTTGTTCAAAGAACCTGTCCAAGTTGGAATACCCTTACCGAGAACTTCCTTCTTAGCAGAACGGTGAGGACGGCCCTCTGTGTGGTTGCCATCACAAACCTGCTTGCCAGACTCATCGTGGCAGTACTGCTCCTGACCTTCCTGGCCCCAGATACCATAACGCTTGAAACCGTAGAATGCACCGAGTGACTCACCAACGCGGATGATAGACTCAGAACCACCTACCCAGCCCCACTGCTCGATATCCTCATCGTTGTCACCGAGGTGGAGAACCTTGTTCTTGTTGAAGTTAGCGTTGAGTGTGATATCCCAGTTGAAGTCCTTTGTACGGATTGGGTTGCCATTGATCATTACATCAATACCCTGGTTCTGAACAGAACCGATGTTCTTGTAAACTGATGTGAAACCAGTCTGTGCAGGAACTGGGCAGTCGAGCAACAAGTCTGTAGTCTTCTTATAGTAGTAAGAGATGTCGAAACGGAGGCGGTTGTTAAGAACGCCAAGGTTGAAACCGAGATCCCACTGTGCAGTCTTCTCCCACTTCAAATCAGGGTTAGCCATTGAGTTGATGTAGTTATAAGCTACACGAGCACCATTCTGGAGAAGAGTACCAGAGCTTGCACGCTGGAGTGAGTTGTAAGAACCAATCTCTGAGTTACCTGTGAGACCGTAGCTTGTATGGATACGGAGGTCAGCGATTGCGTCGTTGTCCTTGAGGAAGCTCTCTTCCTTAGCGTTCCATGCGAAACCTGCTGATGGGAAGAATGCGTACTTATGGTTAGCACCGAACTTAGAAGAACCATCATAACGGCCAGTAGCTGTGAATGAATAGCGGTTCATCAATGTGTATGCAGCACGGAGGAAGTAAGAGTTCATTCTCCAGCGAGAAACGCTTGAAGATGTAGACTCCTGTGTTGTACCAGCACCCATGTTGTTGTACTCGAAGAAGTCACCATTGAATCCCTTAGCACCCATCCAGTCATAGTCGTAGTTACGCTCCTGCCATGAGAGACCGAGCATAGCGTTCAGACGATGATTCTCGTTGAATGTCTTGTTGTAGGTGAGGTAAGTCTCTTCCTGCCAGTAGTATGTGTTAGTATGTGAACGACGAGCGCGGCCATCAGGCTTAGACTGGTTCTCTACCAATACAGAAGAGTACTCCTTGTATGTACGGTTGTGATTGTCGAGACCGAACTGTGTCTTCAAATCCAAACCAGGGAGGAGGTGGAATGTGAGAGCGAAGTTTCCGAAGATCTGAGTGTTGTATGTCATACGCTTCTGGAGGTCGAGCAGAGCAACTGGGTTAGCCATTGACTCGAAACCAGTGTTAGGAACTGCAGCTTCGTCACCTGCCATTGTGTAAGAACCGTCAGCATTGTAAACTGGCATCCAAGGCATGAACTCAATCATTGTACGGCGAGCCAACTGGTCACCACCTGTCTCAGGAGTATAACGACCCCAAGTGTGGTTTACCATCAAGTTTACATTTGTTGTCAACCAAGAAGTTGGATCAGCATCGAAAGAAATCTTACCATTGATACGCTTGCTGTAAGTGTACTTCATGATACCCTGCTGGTCAGTATAGTTGAGGAAAGCACCAGTCTTGGTCTTCTTACCTGCCTGCTGGATGTTCAGCTGATGGTTGTGAGAAAAAGCAACGCGAGTAGCTTCCTTCTGCCAGTCTGTATCATAGAGAGGGTTACCGCTCTTGTCGAAGTAACGAGAGTCGTTGAAGTAATAAGTACGGTCGAGTGACCAGTTCTTACCGTAGATCTTGTTCTCGTTCTCAAGACCCTTCATGAATGCATCGCACCACTCCTGAGCGTTGAGAGTCTTCATATAGCGAGCAACTGTTGCAACGCTTACCGAACCTGCGTAAGAAATCTTTGTACCTTCACCATTCTCAAGACCACGCTTTGTAGTAACGAGGATAACACCGTTAGCACCACGAGCACCGTAGATAGCAGCTGCAGAAGCATCCTTCAATACCTCGATGTTCTCGATGTCGTTAGGGTTAACCATTGAGAAGTCTTCCATTACAACACCGTCAACAACATAAAGAGGATCTGTTGAAGAGTTGATGGTGTTCATACCACGGATGACAACTGTGCTTGCATAAGCACCTGGCTGTGAAGAGTTAGAGAAGATGTTTACACCGGCAGCCTTACCACGAAGACCATCGAGTGCAGAGAAGCTCTGACCCTTTACGATGTCCGAACCCTTAGCCTGAGCAATAGAACCAGTTACATCGCGCTTACGCATTGTACCGTAACCTACAACAACGAGTTCGTCAAGATTCTGTGCGTCTTCTTCAAGTGTTACATTGAGAGTGCTCTGTCCATTGAGCTTAATCTCTTGAGTTGTGTAACCTACATAAGAGATTACCAAAGTAGCGTTTGCTGGTACATCAAGAGTATAGTTACCATCAAAATCAGTAACTGTACCATTTGTAGTTCCCTGCTGCATGATTGTTGCGCCGATAATAGGCTCACCTGCTGCATCAACTATTGTACCTGAAACTTTCTTAGTCTGCTGTGCCTGTACATTCATATCAGGACCTGCTGCATATGCAACATTTCCTAATGACAACATGAACAAAGCAGCCATTCCTGTCAAAGCGCCTGTTGAAAACGCCTTGCGTAACCATGAATTGCTTTTCATATACAAGGTAAAAATGAGGGGAGACGGTTAGTTAACAAATCCTCTAGGATCTCCCGTTTGACCAGAGGCTTGCATTGATTATTGTTTGGTATAAAAATGTCTATTGTTAGCCAAAGAGTTTTTGTTTCTTGGTTTTCTAGTGCAAAAGTAGGAAAAATAATTGTTAATGCAATAAAAAAAATAAAAAAAATGATAATTTCCCTGCTTTTTTTATCAATAATCGGTACAAAATGTGCCTTTTGAAGTAAAAAACAAACAATTTCAGTAAGAAAACGGCGTTGTGATTATTGTGCGATTACTTGGCGTAATTCATTAGGTTTTCGTGTTGTGATGTTGTCCGGGTTGAACTTTGGGTACTTTTTCATATCCTTCTTCTCGTTCACGGTCCAGATTGACAGTTTGAAGCCATTGTCATGAAGAAGGCTGACTAATCGCTTCGTGCAGTATTTGTAGTTGCAATTTACACCAACGGCACCCGACTCGCGCAACAATGCTATTAAGTCATTACGGTAGGATGTCTTACGCATGAGTTTCTTCTCAGGTTCGCAGTTAAGGAAGAACGCTATTCCCGGACAGTCACGCTTCACCTGCTCAATGTCCTTCTCTTCAATGCCCGTCATCAACACTTGCTTTTCCATGCATAGTTCTTTTAGCATGGAATATAGTCCTTTCAACGCGCGTACCTCTTTAATATCTAAGTTTATTCGTGTGCGATATTTTTTCACTTTCTTCAGCACATCGGCTATAAGCACACCATCGGAGTTGCTCTTTACCTCGTCGTGGCTCATAACGAGAGTGCCGTCAGGTCGACAACGCACATCAAACTCCAATATGTCATCGTTGTTGGCAAGTGCCGTCTCGATATACTCCATACTGTTGTCCTCGGTGTCATAAGCCCCCGAATGGGCAGTGATAGTGAATGTCCTTTCCTGAGCCAAAGCCCAATTCACAGTCAACGCCAATATTATTGAAAGAAATATCTTTTTCATATAAATCTTCATCTTCAAATCACCAAATCATAAATCACAAAATAATCAAATGCGATGGTGCCTTAGATTTGCTGTTCCTGCCATTCTGAGTAGATGGCTTTTCCCTTCTTTCCGAAACTCTCGCATGGATGAACAATGAAACGATATTTACGAGTAGCGGGAAGTTCGCTTCTTCCAAAGAGACATACCACATCTTTCTCGTCCTGTGCCTCTCCGAGGTAGCAACCAGATGAATATACTCGTTTTGAACTGTGAATGCTCACCACATCTACATACTGCTGTTCCACCTGCACCTCATAGTCGGTGGCACGCACACCGGTTCGTTTCTTCAATACAGAAGGGAAACTAACCTCTATCTGCTGCTGTTTAACGCCATAACGGTCTTTGCCATCAGTAATATGGCGCACTTTAACCTTATCGCCCTTGGCAAACTCTGGAGCAACAGCTTTCTTCTTTCTGCTCTCGAAGCCCATCTTTGCACCCTTTGCAGGCAGTGGGATAATCCAGTTGTCAGCCACTGGTTGGTCGAAAACAAATTCCCGGCGTTCAATAGTGATATATTCGTCGTAGACAGTCATCAGCATTCCTTGCTTGCCATCGTGGCAATCGAGGTTCTTCATCTGCGATGGTACATCCTTCTCGCCATCAACATGGGAGTTTTCGCGTGCTCCCAATGGATATAGGTAACTCAAAGATGCAGTGCCAATACTGGTGAATGCACCTTGCCATAGGTCGTATTCGTTGTTCAGCGGCATATGCGAATGCCCCGAGAATGCAATGGCATTAGAGAACTGGCTCAGTGCCTTTGTCACATCTCCATTGTCCTGCCCCCATGCCCATTCACCATAGCAAGTGTTCTTTGGGTGGGAATGCTGGAAATAGAAGAATGGTTTTGAACCGCTCAGTTCTGTTTTATGTTTCTCAATGAATCCAGGAGCGTCCTTTGTCTTACTCCAGTCCTCCCAGTGGGCACCGATGAAACGATAGCCCTTGACAGTTTTCATATATACAGGTTGATAGTCCTCCTTGAAGTATTTCTTCCACAGTTGGGCACGACGGTCGCCAATAGCAGCTTTCTTTATCTGTTCTGCTGTCATACCGCTGTTCTTCGGACCACCATAGTTCTGTCCTTCTACATCGTGATTGCCGTAGATGAAGAGTTTCTCGATGTGCTTTCCGTTAGGCAATTTGTCCTTAGGAAAAACCTTGTACCATGTGTCAGCTACAAGTTTCAACTGCGATTCCAGTCCCCAGTCAGCCATGTCGCCTGCTATCATGACCCCATCGGCCTCCTTATTGCGGAAATACTCCAATGCATGTTCAAATGTCTTTGCCGTATCCGCTTGTCTGAGATGAATATCGCTGAGAATACCGATACGAAGGCGTGCTGCACCCATCTTACTCACTTTCTGCGCGAAAGTAGGTAAGTCAAAATACATTGCACCAGCTATAATACCGGCACTTTTAAGGAAAGTTCTTCTGTCCATTGGCATATTTTGTTTGATATTGCAAAATTATAAAAAATCCCATAAATAGGGCAATGATACACGCAAAAAAAAGAGATGGCACCGAAAAATCACTTCACAGTAGCCATCTTTTCTTTCTTTTCTTTGGATTTCAGGTAGTTCTTGAGATTATCTTTTCTCAAAGTTTCGTCAAAAGAACTCTACCTGTTAACTAACCAAATTAAAAACCATAAAAACTTATTGCTTTACCTATATGTCTTTACCCATATAATGAGTAATTGCTTATTGGAATATATATCGAAGTAGTTGTTTTCTTAATTGCGTTTATGATTTTTGACTCTGCAAATTTAATGAAAAATCATATTCCCCGAAAAAAAACAAGGGTTTATCACTACCGAATAATATTATTTCATAAAATAACAAGATTCAAGCATTGTCTTTTCCCTATTTTTAAATAGGAAAATCGTAAAATAACAACAGAAATGATTTCGTATTATTGTTCTTGTATTGGCTAATTTGAGGTGAATGTTGGTTGGTATTGCCGATTTTCCTGCTAATTTCGTAAATTTGGGCATTATTCTCGCTATTAACACCAAAGAAAAGCCCCGCCATCAAAATGGCAGGGCAAATATTGCGAAAAAAACTTTATTTTTCCAAGAATATTAGAGTCCGAGGAGGGCCTTAACCTTCCAGAAGATGTCCTTCTGCTTCATGAAACCTGCGAAGTTTTCTGCGCCAGGACCGAAGGCATATACAGGAACCATCACACCCGAATGATCGCCAGTAGTGAACTTCACCTCTACCGAACCAGTTCTCAGACTACCACCAAGGAGTGAGAGACCGCCGGTCTCGTGGTCAGCAGTGACAACGACGAGAGTCTCGCCATCCTGAGCAGCCCATTTGAAGATTTCACCAACGGTCTGGTCGAAGTCGAGCGTCTCTTCCATGAGAAGACCGATTTCGTTGAAGTGACCGTAGTCGTCGAGCTGTGAACCTTCAATCATCATAAAGAATCCCTTATCGTTCTTGCTGAGCAACTCAAGTTCCTTGAGCGATGCCTTTGCAAGCATATCCTTACGATCAGCTGGCAGTGGAGTGTCAACATCGAAAGGTACGCAATAAGCCTTGCCGCCCTTGTACTTTAGGAATTCCTCGTATGTAGGAACGATGTTGTAGCCCTTGCTCTTGAGTTCGCCGAAGATGTCGCGCTTGTCAAAACGACCTTCTGGACGGAACATCTGTGCACCACCACCGAATACATAGTCAACCTTTGTATCTGGGAACTGACCGATAAGGAGTTCCTCCTCGTCGCGATCGACATTACTTGCGAGGAAATCGCAAGGAGTAGCGTCCCAGAGTCGGCATGTCACAGCCACACCAGTAGACAAACCTTTCTCGTTGGCAAGATCCACAAGACTTGGCTGTGGTGTGCCGAAGGCATCAACACCGGCAGCATGGTAGATGGTCTGATGACCGATGGCGAGAGCTGTACCACCCGAACCAGAATCAGCGATGAGGCGGTTCACGATAGGAGTCTCAGACAAACCTATGTACTGGGCATTCTCAAGCCAGAGTTGTCCACGGTTACATGTCCAAGCACTCTGTATATGCACGAGGCTCATACCATCGCCAATCATCAGGATTACATTCTTTATTTTCTTTCCGGTTGGAGCCTGAAGCTTCTCTACTGCATAAGGAGTAGGGTAGGTGTACTTCTGAAGTTCGAAATTCTCGGCAAATGCACCTGTTGCCAGGACTGCTGCCATGCAGGTAAGGAATATTTTCTTAATCATATTATTTAGGTTTTTATTGTTTATTGCAAAGTTACTTGAAAATATTTGATTATCCAAATTTTCAAGGTGTTTTAAGTCTTTTGCTATGCAAAGATAGCGAAATTCTACAATTCTCACAAATCAAATAGTCGCATAAATAACAATTCATTCACAGAATCTGCAAAAGTAAGGTGTTCTTGTTGCATTAATGGAAAAAATGCACTATCTTTACACCAAAATAGAATACTAAATGAATATGAAGCGATATTTTCTTTTGTCCAGTTTTATTCTGCTGGCTATGTTGGGATGGTGCCAGCAGTTTGATGTCGAGCCTACAGTGCGCTTTGCCAACAACAACGAAGATGTGGTGTTTATCCTTGGTGGACGCTTTTCAGCCGATGCTGCCTTTTTCCATACCGATGCTACTGAGATGCAGAACGGTGCCACAATCAGCGATTCCCGCATAAAGACAGGACTGAAGTATGGCGAGCACTGGAAGTTCTCTGCAGATTTCGGTTTTGCTCGTGGAAAATTCTCGCAGAAGGACATTTTCATTGAGTATTACGACGAGAAGACAAACGGCGGACATGACGCCTTCAAGGTGGGATATTTCTATTCTCCCGGAACGACCATGGCTCAGCTCATCTCCACAGGAAGCCTTCATTTTATTTTCCTCTCGGGTGCAGCCTCGTCGTTCTTCGCCGGACGTCAGTTAGGTGCAACTTACAAATACTATAACTCATGGTTTTATACTGAGGACGGCGTCTTTGTTGAGAATGCCAATAACAACTACGAACATGGTAATAACGGCTACGATTTCGCAGGTCGTTGGCTCCTTCGCAAGATGAGTTCCCACACTGCAATGCATATCGGTGCCCGTGCGCGATTCTCGCATGTCGGTGGGGGAGAAGAACGCGATCTTGAGGGAAAATCTGTTCTCTGTCGCAGTCTTACACTCTCTCAACCTCTTGAGTCTTATGTCGATAACGATTCGCGTTTCATGACTGTAACAATGCCATGGGTAAACAATGTCATTGATCTCGGTGTTGAGGCCCACTATCATAATAGTAAGATGTTCGCGCGAGGAGAGTATATGTACAAGTCGGTGACAAAAGACACCCAGAAGGCGAAGTCAATGGGCGAGGATGTGGCAACTGACAACTATCAAGGAGGATATGTTGAGGCAGGATACCAGATTTTCGGCAATGGTTATAAATATGATGCCGATGAGTCGCTGATGAAAGGCAATTCCGCCCGTGCGCTTGAGGTTGTCGGTAGGGCAGGTTTCACTAACCTCACAAACAAAAATGATGGCGGAAAACTATTCTCCGCCACCATTGGTATGAATTATTCTTTCAACAAATATGCTCAGGTAATGCTCGATTACACCTATCATCGTCTTGACAACAAGGCATTTCCTGAAGATAAGAACATCCACATGCTGCAGACAAGAATGCAGTTTGTGTTCTGATAATAATTCAGATGATTCTTATTCGGCCCAGCGATAACCGTCTATCTTGTCCCAGTCGCCACGGGTGAAGTCAGGGAACTCAACAGGCATTGAACCATTCTCAAGCGAGATACGGCTCAGTTCCTGAACGGCGCTCCATTCAGCAGCGTCATATACATCCTCGTCAAGAGGCAGACCATTACGCAGACAATAGACAAGACGATAATCCATAATGTAATCCATACCGCCATGACCGCCAACTTTCTTTGCCTTTTCCTCAATCGCCTTTACGAATGAAGGTGTGTATTCCTGAAGGAGGGAGTTCATCTTCTTCTTCGATAATGCGTCGTGACCATTTACCGACTTTATCGCAATCTGCTCAATAGGATATTTGTTGGCAAATCCTTCTGTACCAGTCAACTGGTGCATACGGCTATAAGGACGAGGAGCATATACATTATGTTGAACCTCGATGAGTTTTTTCTGTGCTGTCTGGATGAGGCTAATGGTATGGTCGCCATCGAGGCACTCATTTGAGTTCCTATAACGCTGAGCCGCCTTCTTTCCTTTGTATGAAGGTGTGTCCATAGCAACGAGATAGTCCATACGGTCACCACGATGAATGTTCAACACCTGACAGATAGGACCAAGACCATGAGTAGGGTAATTATCACCGCGATGTGCCATGTTATAGTCTACGCGCCATGTCTCGCTATATCCCCAGTCTTCCGCAAGGTAATGTATATATGCTCCCTCTACATGATAAATCTCACCGAAAACACCCTGCTGTGCCATGTTCAAAGTTGCCATTTCGAAGAAGTCATAGCAACAGTTCTCAAGCATCATGCAATGACGGCGTGTGCGCTCGCTTGTATCAACAAGTTTCCAGCATTCTTCTATCGTCATAGCACCAGGAACCTCAATGGCTGCGTGATGGCCGTTCTCCATTGCGCATACTGCAATTCGTACATGGTCGAGCCAATCGGTAGCGATATATACAAGGTCGATGTCCTTGCGCTTACAAAGGTCCTTGAACGACTCTGCTCCCACATATTCGGCAGCTTTTGGCAGCTTATGCTCTTTGAGGATATCCTGGCAGATGTCTATGCGTTCTTGCTGTTCATCGCAAAAGGCAACGATTTCTGCACCTTCGATTTGAGTCCAACGCTCCACTGCAGAAGTTCCTCGTCCACCGATGCCGACGAACGCAACACGAACAGTTTTTAATGGCTCGCAGACCATCCCCAGAGCCGATTTCTGGCCCTCAGCGCGTTTTGGAGTCTCCAGAACAATTCGTCCGTTTTTTATTTCGGCAGGGACAGATGCTTTGACATTCTGGGCATAAGAACTTACACTCAGAAAAATAACTGAAAGTAGGAATAATAATCGTTTCATATTTTTTTATTTTAATATCTCTGTTGATTTGGCACGCCAGCAAGAAGGCATCTCAATGTTGAATATCTTTGCAATTGTAGCTGCGATATCAAACTGAGCAATGACATCCGTCACTTCGTGGTTTTTCTTCACGCCCTTGCCGCAGTAGATGATAGGCACTTGCATCTCGCTGAGTGTCTTGCCTCCGTGACCTGTACCAATGCCTCCGTGGTCGGAATTGACGATAATGATGGAATTGTCGTAGATGCCGGCATCCTTCACAGCCTTGATAATCTCACCAATCTGACGGTCCACATCTTTCAAAGTTGCAAAGTACTCTCCTGAGCGATGGCCTATGCTGTGACCTACATGGTCGAGTTGGTCGATATGGATGTAGAAGAAGTTTGGTTTCTTCTCCTTGATATATCTTGCAGCCTCTCGTGGAGTGACGGTAGCCTCATTCTCGGCAACGCGCTTCAGGTAGTTCAGGTCGAGCGAGTCAACATAGTACTTAATTGAACTCCATTCGTGCTGCACACCAATCTCAGCCTCAGGCCATGCCTGACGCACTACATGAAAAATAGTAGGCCACATTCCGTGCTCGTTCTTAAATGCCACAGGAGCCTCTTGCCAGTTTGAGTTATCACAGAATCCGTGAAGCATTGGTGGTGCTCCGCAGAACATTGATGTCCAGTTTGGACCGCTGTCTGAAGGCATGACTGTACGAACATCCTTTGACCAAGAACCCTCTGCCATCAAAGCGCGCAAGTTAGGAATGTCTACATTGTAGCATTCATCGAAAGTGTATGCCCCCCATCCGTCAATGCCAATCCAGATGACATGGTCGGCAACACGGTTCTTAGGACCGCTCTTCTGGGCAAATGATACTGTTATTGCCGAGAGCAATGCGATTGTTAGAAATAGTCTTTTCATATTGTTTTTTGCATTTTAATCATTATATTCTCCTTGCCATTCAGAGTAGATTGGCTTACCACGCTTACTGAAACTCTCACATGGCCGGGCAACGAAACGCCAGCGTTTGTTTACAGGAATCTCTTTCTCGCCGAACAGACAAACGACATCCTTGTCGTCCTGTGCCTCGCCAAAGAAGAATCCTGGAGAATAGACGCGCTTTGAGCAAACCACCTCGAAGGTGTCGATAAACTCACGCTCAATCTGCACTTCATAGTCAATGGCATGCACACCGCCTGTACGCTTTGTTGTCACAGTAGGGAATCTTGCCTCTACCTGCTCTTGCTTCACCCCATAACGGTCTTTGCCCTTTTTGATATATCTCACACTCACCTTATCGCCTTTAGCAAACTCAGGAGCTACAGCCTTCTTCTTTCTGTTCTCGAAGCTCATCTGAGCACCCTTCATTGGCCATGGAATAATCCAGTTGTCTGCCAACGGCTGGTCGTAAACGAACTCGCGGCGTTCGATGGTAATGTTGTTGTCGTAGATGGCCAAAAGCATACCCTGACGCCCCTCGTCGCAGTTTATTGCCTCCATTTGTGCAGGCACCTTTTCGTGAGTGCCGTCAACAACAGAGTTCTCGCGAGCACCAAGAGGACAGAGATATCGCAACGATGAAGTGCCGATACTTGTGAATTCTCCCTGCCAGAGGCAATACTCATTATTCAGTGGCATATGCGAATGACCAGAGAAAGCCACTGCATTAGGGAAGTTCTTCAGCACTTCTGTCACCTTACCATCGTCTGGATCCCAAGCCCATTCACCATAGGTGGTATGACGCAGATGGGCATGCTGGAAGTAGAAGAATGGTTTTTCGCCATGAAGCATATCCGCATGACTTTCAATGAAGCCCGGAGCCTCCTTCGACACCTCCTCGCCGTTCCAATGAGCACCCACGAAGTTATAGCCCTTCACATTTTTGATATAAACTTCCGAATACTTCTCGTGGAAGTATTTCTTCCATAGTTCAGCCTTGCGGTCAGGAATCTGGTTAACCTTCGTCTTATGCGGTTCGGCATCGTGGTTGCCATAAACAAACAACTTTTCAACATGCTGTCCATTTGGCAACTTGTCTTTTGGAAAGACGCTGTACCATGTGTCAGCCACAATCTTCAGTTCGCTTTCCTGCCCTCTGTCTGCCATATCGCCGGCAATGAGAACGCCGTCAACATTATTGTCGCGGAAATATTCCAGTGCATGGCGGAAAGTGTCTGCACTGGCAAGGGTGGTAATGTGGATATCACTAAGAATGCCTATTCGGAGGCGCGCTGCTCCCATCTCGCTCACTTTCTGTGCGAAAGTAGGGAGGTCAACATACATTGCACCTGTAATAAGGCCCGCAGCCTTAAGGAATCTTCTTCTGTCCATTTGTTATTGAGTATTGTATCGTTCATCCGCACATCTTGGCGGAAAGAGTCTAATTGATTCCTGCAAATCCTTTCTCAAACTCATAGAGAGCATCATTGATTTCGTTGATGTTTCGACCTTCATCAAACGCCTTGATGAGGGCATCAAAGAACATCTCCCAACGAGGGCGGTAGAAACCTGTCACCAGACCGTCATAATCACGGGCAGCATAGTCGCAGAGTGTGGGACTGTCTCCCCATTCTGTGATTATGGTCTTGGCATTCATCTCGTAGTATGCCTTTTCCTCATCGGTGTCGCCCCAACTGCGGGCATCTTCAACCCATTTCTCCAAAGAATACTCCTTGTGGGTAGCGAGCAGAGGGAGAAGGTCATCATAGAGAGCAAGGAAAGCATCCTTTGCGGCAACCATTCCTTTGCGATTCTTTGCCTTATATGCTGCCGCAAAACGGTTGAGCAAAGGCAAAGACTTATTACAGATAACCTGACGACGAGCATCGACATAGTCGAAATCCGAATATGTAGTGCCACCCTCTAACCCCCTTAGCATATCTGCCGCCTTTTCAAGATTCTCGGTAGAGTAACCATTATGGTTATCAGTAGTCCAGTTGCCGTTATATTCCAATGTAGGACGAATTTTCAGAGGGTTGGCAACATCCACCAGATGATGAGGCAGACGCACGCTGTCGTCCATATAGTGCCAGAAGGCGCGGAACTGCTCGTTCACACCACCGAAATGACGGTCGGCGACATTGTCAATGTATGACTCGACACTCTGTTGGCGATCCCATGCACGCGACATCCAATGCTCATAGAAAGGTTCGTTCACGCCGAATCCCTCAAG
>DCIM01000040.1 GCA_002316005.1 Prevotellaceae bacterium UBA1726
CTTGCAGTGGATTTACCGTGCTGTGCTCGAGGAGAACATAGAAAACCTCGACTATGCCGTCAGTCATTTCAACCAACCGCTTACCTACACTGCCGCCGAGGGCATTCAGCACGACTATTCCTACCAGCAGCATAGCAACCAGTATTATCCTGAGGGCTACGGCAAGAGTCTGCTGACGGCATTCTTCAAGACTGCGTTCTATCTCAAGGATACGAAATACCAGACCTCGGAGATGATTGAACCAGTGAGCAACTTCCTTCGCCATTGTTTCATACCGATGAACCGAGGCATCTATACCTTATATAATGGTGTAGGTCGTGGCATCGCTAATCCTGGCAATCTCAATGTCCAGACTTATCGAGCCAACTACAACCGCATGGCTTTGCTCGACCCTTTGAATGCTGATTTCTACGGCAAGGCTTACTCTCGCCTTGAACAGAACAACAATGCTAATCTCGAACCTCTCCACTATCACTATTATCGCAGCGACTATGCCCTTCATCAGCGTCCTGGGTTTACCATTGACTTCCGCACCTACTCCACCCGCACTTGCCGTGCTGAGCGTGGCAACGGTCAAGGACTGAAAAACTATTTCCTTGCCGATGGCGGTACCGAGATTGTTGTTGATGGCAATGAGTATGTCGATATCTTCCCTGTCTGGGACTGGGCGCTCATCCCTGGTACTACAACGCCTCATCTTTCCACCATACCGAATTATGGTGACTGGGGCCGTTACGGCACTTCTACCTTCACGGGTGGTGTGAGCGATGGTCGTTACGGTTTTGCCACATATCACCTCAACGACACTCATGATGAGGTGATGACGAGTGGCTATAAGTCGATATTCTTCTTCGACAACGAGGTGGTGTGCCTTGGCACAAACATAGCATCTACCAATACCGCCGACATCAACACCACCGTAAACCAGTGTCTCCTACAGACTGATGTCACCTACTCCACAGGCGATAACGAGACTGTTACGACGCTCAGCGAACAGGGCGACCACAACTTCACCGACCTCCGTTGGTTGAATCAGGGCAAGGTGACTTATCATTTCCCCGACAATGCCTCCATTCGTGTGAGCAACAAGAAGCAGTCGGGCAACTGGAGTGCCATCAACTGGAATATCGACAAGACAGCGGAGATGGATGTCTTCACCGCCTACTTCAACCACGGCATTCAACCAACCGACGGCAACTACACCTATTATATTATTCCTAACACTCAGAGCATCAGCGAGGCTCAGACTTCGCTCGATGAACTTGTCACCATCAACACCCACTCTGTGCAGGCTGTCTATAACAAATCGCTTGGCATGCTCCAGATGGTGTTCCACGAGGCAGCACCGCTCGACATCGAGGGAATGCGCATCTACCCGAAGAAACCTTGTGCAATGATGCTTACAGGCATCGGTACTGATGATGTGAAGTCTTACATCAGCGACCCTTCCTACACTCTTGCAAACATGGTTGTCACAATGACTGTCAACGGTGCTGGCGAGACTGTCTACCAGAAGGTGTGGGGCGTTGAACTCCCTACCACCCCCGACCTCTGCGGAAAGACCATCGACTGCCGTGTTGCCGAACTCACCGACTGCTCTGGCGATGAATGCGAACACCGTAACTACACTAACGGATTCTGCGATATATGCCATAGTACTGAGGCTGCGCCGCTCGTTGAGGGCGTCTATGAGGTGAGCAACGCCGGACAGTTGGCATGGATTGCCGAACATGTGAACAATCTCCAGAACAAGGAGATAATGACCGAAAATGTCATCCTCACCAACGACATCGACTTTGGCGAGAAGCCTTACAACTGGCCGGGCATCGGTCATTATGCGAGTGCAGAGGATTACAAAGCCTTTGGCGGAATCTTCGATGGTAAGGGCCACGAGATTCGTAACTTCTACATGCAACCGCGAAAGGACTATTCCGGACTGTTCAACTTCTCCATTGGTGCTGTCATAAAGAACTTCACCATTCGCGGTGAGATAAACATCATCACTAAGCGACAATATGTGGGTTCCGTATTGGGCTTGAGCAAGTACGACACAGGAGTAAGGAAATACACAAGCGTCGAGGATGTCCACTCGCTTGTCAACATCCACATCTCGGAGGCTACCTTCTGCAAGCATATCGGCGGTATCATCGGACAGCAATATTCCAATGGCAGCATCATCGACCGTTGCCGTTACAGCGGTACCATCAACGCCACCGACTCTTATTATTCCATTGGTGGCATTGCGGGCAACATCGTCACAAGCACCATCAAGAACTGTCTTTTCGATGGACGTATCATCTCCGTGAGCACCGAGACGAGCAGCGGTGGTGTTGCTGTGGGTGGTATTCTGGGTAGTGTCGCTGGTGGACGAAACATCTACATCCTCAACTGTCTCAGCAACGGCACCTTCGACCTTGCCTCTGTTGGCAAGAGTGGTGCTATCTGTGGCGATATCAACATCCAGAACAACAGCAATTACTACACCTTCAGTCTCAAAGGTTCCCACTACACGACAACAGGTGTTCATGTTGCCAATGGCGACAAGATGGAGGCAGTCGGTTTCTACACCCAATATGCTGTGCCACAGAATCTTCCTGTCGATATCAGCGAAGGCAGTGTCCTCAATGATGGAACTACCTTGCGCGCATTGGGCATAGCAAACTGGTGTCAGGATGCCTTCACCGACGGCCATTACCCTTATCCTTCGGCTCAAGGTTTCACATGCAATCACGAATGCGGCCGCACCGAAGACAATCTGTGCAACATCTGCTGGAAGATGTATCCCGACGAAGCCGACGGCTTCTATCACATAGTAAACGAACGAACGCTACAGTCGTTCAGCGAGGCAGTGAACGGAGGCACCTGCAATGCCCATGCCGTTGTCGGCAACGACATAACCCTCACAGGCTATTTCGACAATCCTACCGGTTTGAACGCCGATTGTGCATTCACAGGAGTGTTCGACGGTCAGGGACATAGCATCTCAGGACTGATGATGAAGAGTTCGGAAATCAACAATATCGGTCTCTTTGGTTTCGTAGGCAACACTTCCACCGACCCAGTCATCAAGAATTTCACCATCAGCGGAACTATTGAATACACGGGAACAGGCGTAATGAACTGCGGTGTTGTCAGCACCATGCAGTCGGGCACTTTGCAAAGCATTCATTCCGAACTCAACATCATTCGCAGCAACACAAACGAACAGGACAATCATGTGGGTGGCATCTTAGGTTTTGTCGATACCAATAAAGTCCCAGTTAAGGATCATCCTATCCTTGTCGACAAGTGCTGGTTCTCGGGCAGCATCAGCAGCCGCAACACCTATGGCAGCACCGCGGGCATCGTTGGTCAGGCTAATCAGTATGTCACCATCAGCAACTGCCTCATGACAGGTACACTCACCAACACCTACACCTCATCACGCAACTGTCAGATTGGAGGAATACTTGGTTTCACCAAGGGCAGCGACTTCCAGGGAATCAGAAACTGCCTCTCTGCTGGTACGATAATCAAGGAAAAACGCGATAGTACGAACTTCTGGATTGGGGCATTAGTGGCACGCGACATGGATTATTCCGCGAAACAATATTCCAAGAACTATTTCTGTCCTGCCGACGGCGGTCGTCTTCCAGCCATTGCCAATCAGGCATCAGCCGTTGTAGATACTTTGACCACCAAAGAACTTGCCGACGGCACTGCCCTGCAACGATTAGGCACATCATGGGGACAGGTCATTGGTGTTGATGCCTGGCCAAAGCCATTGCCATTCTGCACAATCATCATGGGTGATGTCAATAGCGATGGAAAGGTCGATATAGCCGATGTCGCCGCTCTTGTGAGCATCCTCAAGGGCGAAGCAACCGACCGATTCGGCAAGGCCGATGTTTCGGGCGACACTCACATCAATCAAGCCGACATCGATTCCCTCATACAAATCATCCTGAACCAACAGCAGGAATAACAAAAGAAAACGAGAAAAATCCCAAAGAGAGTGATTTGATAAAAACCTGATTTCTAAGAAGTTGCAAATAGCTCCGGTTTCGTCAGTTCATTTAACTGAAATGACCACTTCATTTAAGTGGAATGACACGCTCATTTAAGTGGAATGACCTCCTCATTTAAGCGAAATGAGAAAGCAGAGTTTGTGCATAAAGAAATATCGTAGAGCACACAACATCGGCATTTTCCGAGTTCTCTATTATCTGACAAAAAACAACTGACAATTAAGTGGGGACATACTCGTATTTTACCATAACAATAACAATATAACAATTAAAAATGGACATGCATCCAGAGCTTAAAAAAGATGAACATGAAATTCTATTTTATATTATATAAATATATTTATATAATAAAATAGCCTCTCTAATGGAGTGCCAGAACAGGAACGAGATAGGGCTCATATCTTATTGTTATGGTGTTATTGTTATGGTCAGGAAAACTACAAAAAACGGATGAAACGCTCAATAAGTGATGTGCAAACTAATTGTCAGTTGTTTTTTGTCAGATTCATTTTTAATAAAAATGTCCCAGAGAATAGAAGGGAATAATAGAAAAAAACAGCGTATTCTTGTTGTGATTAAAAAAAAATTAGTACTTTTGCACGCAGAAACTCTTTTATTTATTTACAAAAAAAACAAATTATGAAAAAATTACTCTCTTTCGCATTGATGCTGATGGTATGTATCGCAGCTAATGCACAGGATGGCGTTTCTGCCGAATCGTATGAAGCAATGGCAAAAAACACAACTGTTGCCCTGCCTATCATTAGCACAGAAAACTATCAGAATGCCTTCACTGCAACTGCACCTCAGAGTGTTCTCACACAGAACTACGAAAATGATCCTGCATATCGCAAAGCAAAAGGATGGCGCACTGCAGGTATTGTTACCACTTGCGCAGCTGGTGCTGCATGTGCTTACTTAACAGCCATGGGCATAGCCGGTGCTAATGAGGACAATCAATTAGGTGGAGCAATTTCTGAAGCAGTTGCACTGACATACGGCATCCCTGCTGGCGTTCTTACCGTTGCTGGTGTGGTAACATGGATTGTATCGAACAACAAGATGAAGAACATCAAGGCTGCTTCGTCAGGTCTCGGCCTCGCATTTGAATTCTAAGAATAGAATCAACAGATAACAATAATGGCTGATGCTCAGAAAGCACCAGCCATTTTTTATTCTACAGAGTGACGCCATTCTTCCAGATGGCAATGCCCGACTGACCATGACGCTCGTTGAGCGACGGTTCTCCTTCGGCTGTACGAAGAACGAGAGCAATGAAATCTCGTAGGAGTTCATCCATTGTCTTACCTGTAAGAAGGCTTCCGGCATTGAAATCAATCCAATGCGGCTTTCGTTCGGCAAGGGCGTTGTTGGTGCTTACCTTCAAAGTAGGTACACATGTGCCAAAAGGTGTTCCACGACCAGTGGTGAAGAGTACCATCTGACAACCAGAAACAGCCAATGCGGTGCTTGCCACAAGGTCGTTGCCCGGAGCACAGAGGAGATTCAACCCTGATTGTGCCACCTTCTCGGTATATTGCAACACACCCTGTACAGCGCTTGTGCCACCCTTTTGAATGCAACCAAGTGATTTCTCCTCAAGTGTGGTGATGCCTCCCGCCTTATTTCCTGGCGAAGGATTCTCGCCAACAGGGAGGTTATGACTGAGATAATAGTCTTTGAAGTTATTGATGAGACTGACTGTCTGATCGAAGGTGTCGCGGTCCTTACAGCGGTTCATGAGGATTGTCTCAGCACCAAACATCTCCGGTACCTCGGTGAGAACGGTTGTTCCACCCTGGGCAACAAACCTGTCGGAGAAACGCCCAAGGAGAGGATTGGCTGTTATACCCGAGAATCCATCGCTACCGCCACATTTTAGTCCTATGCATAGTTTTGACAGAGGTTGTGGCATGCGTTCAAAGGATTCTGCCTGACGCGCTAACTCACGAAGCAAAGATAGTGCTTCTTCGTGTTCATCCTCTACCGACTGCGCCTCAAGGAAACGCACACGAGGGGAATGGATAAGTGGTCGCAACTGACTCACCTGATTGTTCTCGCAACCTAATCCCAGCACCAGTACGCCACCGGCATTTGGATGCTCAGCAAGAGCAGCAAGGAGATGACGAGTATTCTCGTGGTCCTCGCCCAACTGCGAACAACCGAAGGTATGAGGCAAGGCACGCACAGTGAGTGATGTCTCCTTCTGCATCTCAGCAGCAAGGGTGTTGGTAAGGTCGGCAACACAACCTACGGTTGGGATAATCCATAGTTCGTTGCGAATACCCGTTGTTCCGTTTTCTCGCTCGTAACCGAGAAAACAGGTTTCAGGTTTCAGGTTCTTCCCAGAGGAAAGCGGCAGAGCCGAGCGCCAAGTTTCAGATTTGCTTAAGGATTGAGGATTGTACTCATATTCAAGGGTTGACTTGAGATTGGTTTCAAGGTTATGGCTATGCACCCACTCGCCTTTGTTGATATCGCGACTGGCATGACCAATAGGGAAACCATATTTCACCACATCCTCACCTTTGTAGATGGGGCGCAATGCCACTTTATGGCCAGCAGGAATCTCACCTTGTGCCTCAATAAGCACCTCTACATTATCGTTGGGATGTATTATCATAACAGAGAAAGAATGCCTTCGGAATTAATACGATTGATATATTCCTCGACAACGGATTTCAGATTCGGTATCGCAGTGAGGTCCTCGCCCCAGATATCAATATCCGCAAGAGCATCGGCAGTTTTGTCAGCACATATGAGATTGGCAGCAAGGGCAAGGGTAAGCGCCTCTGGGAGCACACCGCGGTTGTCGACATGCCAATGGAGTGAAGGGAGATCGCGTGTACGATATTTTGCAAGGTTATTGAGCATAATGCTCGTGAGCAGATGGTGCACATAAGGATTGAGGAATCGTTCCTTTATGCTCTGTGCAAACGCCACGAGTTCGGTCTCTGGCAGCGGAACGGTAGGAAGGAGTTCATCCATCATCACACGCTCTACATACTGTCCCACCTGTGGGTGGAGCATACAGTCGCGAACTGTTTCCAATCCCGCCAGATGGCCAACGGCAGAAAGGGCTGTATGAGGACCATTGAGGAGCGTCACCTTACGCTGATGGTATGGTTGTTCGTCATCGGCAAAGAGAATATTGAAATCATCACGGCGAAGAGGCAAAACAGACTTCACGCTCTCAGGAGCCTCAATCACCCATAGATGATACGGTTCGGCCTTTACCACCTGAGGATCGTCACCACCAGGTACGATACGGTCGACAAGGGTGTTGTAGAACGGACAACACTCCTCCACCCACTGACGGAACTCTGGTTGGAGTTGCCACTGGTCAATATACTTGCCAACACACTCACGAAGAACCTTTCCATTGTGGAAGATTAGTTCGCAAGGAAGGATTACCAATCCACGCGACTTGTCGCCCTGGAAATGCTGCCAACGATGATATAGAAGTTGTGTGAGTTTGCCCGGATAAGAAAGGGCTGGCTTATCGGTGAAGAGGCACGAGGCGTCATATTGGATACCTGCTTCGGTTGTGTTGCTGACAACAACCTTTAGGTCGGGCAGTTCGGCAAGGCGAAGGTACTCGTCATGCTGCTCGTAAGGATTGATGGCGCCAGCGATGCTGTCGACAGGTTCAACTACATTCACCGTCTCGCCTTTGTCGATACCCTGAAGGCCAACACTGTAACGGCAGTTGCAGGCAAGGAGTCGCTCAAGACCCTTACCCGGACGCGGTTTTACGACAACGACACTATCAGGTGTCATCATCCAGTCAACAAACGCACGGAGGAAATTTCCCTCACCGAATTGAATTATTTTTACCATAGTTTACCACTTACTTAGAATTCTGAATACCTTACCAGGATTCTGCATCCAGTATTCCATTGTTGGCTGGACTTCCTCAGGGGTGACAATACGCGAGATGAGACGCTCTACAGGACAAGTGCCTCGCTGCAGATACTGGATGACAGCACGGAAATCGCTTGGCATAGCATTGCGCGAACCACGAATATCAAGTTCCTTCTGGACAAACAGGCGAGTAGGCAATGTTGCATCCTGCTTAGCATAGCCGATGCAACCAATACGACCTGTGAACGCCACCTCGTTGACAGCCAACTGATAAGTAGGAACACTTCCCACAGCCTCGATAACAACATCAGGACCAAAGCCCTCTGTGAGTTCAGCAAGACGAGCATGAGCATCCTCGGTCATAGTGTTTACAGTATAGGTAGCACCGAGTTCACGAGCCAACGCAAGTTTCTCATCATCTATATCGGCAGCAATTACCACAGCACCACGCATTGCAGCACGAACAATAGCACCAAGACCTACCATTCCACAACCAATGACCATCACACGGTCGATATCTGTGACCTCAGTACGGCTGACAGCATGGAAACCCACGCTCATTGGTTCGATGAGAGCACAAGTCTCAGGCGAGAGTCCTTCGGCAGGAATTATCTTCTGCCATGGCAGAAGCATTAACTCACGCATGGCACCATCACGCTGAACACCTAATGTCTCGTTGTGCTGGCAAGCATTCACACGACCATTGCGGCATGAAGCACAATGACCACAGTTGGTGTAAGGATTAACCGTCACCTGCATTCCAGGGCGGAGAGTGTCAGGAACCTCAGGGCCTACTGCCTCAATGACAGCGCCAACCTCATGACCAGGAATGACATTCTCCTTTGCCATACCGTTTCGACCAAGGAAGGTGTTGAGGTCGGAACCGCAGAATCCTACATATTGCATGCGAATAAGCACCTCACCGCCCTGTGGCTGACGAGGAGCCTCTATCTCGGTAACTCCAATCTGCTGGAGACCATTAATCTGTATTGCCTTCATTATTTCGAATTTTTGAAACCGCGAATTTCGCGAATTAAACGAATTTTCTTTCTATGCGTTTTATTCAGACATGTTTTTTATATACGGTAGGTCGGGAAGAGGACCGAAGCCGTAGAATCGTTTTGCATTTTCGCCAAGGAACAGCACCTTTTCTTCTTTAGTGAGTTCGTTGGATTTGGTTATGAAGTCATAGCTCATCTTGTAAGTTATGGCTGTGATGGTGCGAGGATAATCGGAACCCCACATCAGTCGGTCCATACCAACCATATCTGCTGCCTCACGAATGCTTCTTACAGCCGAAGGATAAGGATAGAACTCACTATTGAAGAGCCAAGTTATACCACCCGACTCAATGCGGACATTCTCGCCTTCACGAGCAAGGAGAATCTGGTCGCGCCAATGAGGAGTTGTAACCATTCCGAAATGACCTATTGCCACACGCAGACGAGGACACTGCTGAATGACCTCGGCCATTTCGCCAATCTGTCGGGCATCATCAGCAAGACACATATCAAGCACCACATCACGACGCTCCATCTCCTGAAAGAGTTGCATCATGCGAGGTGAGTTGAGTGGAATGTCGGTAAGACGATGACCTGGAATAGCAAGACCGCGGAAACCAAGGTCCATCAAGCGGATAGCCTCTGCAAGGTAGTCGTTGCCAAAGCGAAACTCCGGCATTCCCATACAGAAGAAACGGTCGGGATATTGCTGTTGAACCTGGAGGAGATAGTCGTTCTGCTGACCATCGATAATCTCCTGAACAACAACAGCAGCACCTACCTGGGCATAGTCCATGTTTGAAAGGAACACCTCAGCAGTATTCTTTCCATCAATCATGAATGGAGGCAACATCTGTCGTTCCTCGCCAAAGAAGAGGCTCCGCGAAGGATTATTGTCAAGGCTTCTTATTGCCTGACCGTCAACCTCAGTATCCTGTCTGAGCCACAAATGGCTGTGAGCGTCGATTATGAGTTTGCCCATGTTACTCGTTTTTGATCACCGATGATTTCCTGTACCTTTGCTACGAGCTCAGGGTCGGCTGGTTCTGAAGCCCATTCAATATTACGCTTTACATTGGCAGGGTTGGCTGACGAGAAGAGGGTACCGGCAATGCGAGGATTAGCAACAGAGAACTGGATGGCGAGCTTCTCTATAGGATAGTCCTGCTCATTGCACCATGCTGCAGCCTTTGCACAAGCCTCGACCAATGGTCGTGGAGCAGGATGCCAATCAGGCACACCACGCTGAGAGAGCAAGCCCATGCTGAGCGGAGAAGCATTGATGATACCAATGCCACGCTCCTCGAAGAATGGGAGATAATCAACAAGCTCATCATCGCAAAGACAATAGTGGCAGAAGTTCAGAACACTCTCAACAGTGCCTTCCTCAACATGCTCAATAACCCAACGGAGATTCTTAAGCTGGAGGTCGGTGATACCCACATGACCAACAATGCCCTTCTCCTTCAATGCCACAAGGGCAGGGAGAGTCTCATCGCACACCTTCTGCAAACCACCAGGCAGAGAAGCCTGAAATTCTATATCATGGACATTGATGATGTCAATATAGTCAACACCAAGGCGTTCCATACTCTCATAGACACTGTCGGTGGCACGTTGACCAGAATAATCCCATGTGTTCACGCCATCCTTGCCATAACGGCCAACCTTCGTAGAAAGGATATACTTCTCGCGAGGAATCTGACGGAGAGCCTTGCCTAACACTGTCTCGGCTTTATAATGACCATAGTAAGGGCTGACATCAATAAAGTTTATGCCACCTTCAATAGCAGCAAACACAGCCTCAAGAGAGTCCTTCTCGCGGGTTTCGTGGAAGACACTACCAAGCGATGATGCACCAAAACACAGGTTGGAGATACGCAATCCTGTCTTTCCCAATTCTCTATATTCCATAATTTCATTATGACATTAGTATATTATTGACGACAAAGGTAATAAATTATTTCCCAATAACCAAAAAGAATTTTCGGTTTGCCATTATTTTTTGTTATCTTTGCAGAGGTAAAACAAAAACAACATGACAATAATGCGACGGATATTATCTATGTTGCTCCTCTTTGGGGCATTGACAGCTAACGCCAAGGATATCAAAATTGACACCAACGATAAGGCTCAGACCATTGAGGGATGGGGCGTGTCATTATGTTGGTGGGCTCATATGTGTGGTTCATGGAGCGATGAACATATCGACGAGTTGGTGGATTGGCTGGTGTCGCCAGAAGGACTAAACTATAACATCTTTCGTTATAACATTGGTGGTGGCGATGACCCGATGAACTACCACTGCGAACTCCATCACATGGGAAAAGGCAAAGGTATCAGGGCTGAAATCCCCGGTTATAAGATTTATGCCGATAGCCCATACGACTGGAATGCCGATTGGGCCCAGGTGAAGATAATGCTAAAGATTCGCGAGCGCCGTCCTGATGCTATCTTCGAGGCATTCAGCAACTCTGCCCCTTGGTGGATGACGATAAGCGGTTGTTGTGGCGGTAATGCTGACGCAGCCAAGGATAATCTCCGAAAAGACTATTATGATGACTTCGCGCGCTATCTTGTTGATGTGTGTAAATATATGAAAGACGCCTATGGCATTGAGTTTCGTACACTTGAACCATTCAATGAATCGCTGTCTAACTACTGGCCACAAAACGGTTCGCAGGAAGGTTGCCATTTCGATGCAGAGACACAGGTCGCTGTGGTGAAAGTAGTTTACGAAGAACTGAAACGAAGTGGATTGAAAACTGTCATATCGGCAAGCGACGAAACAGACTTGAGGAGTTCGCTTGAGGCTTTCGATGCCTATGGCGAGGCAATGGATATGGTTGGACAATGGAACACCCACACCTATAGTGCTAATGATGAGCAGCGTCGCCTGGTACGCGACAAGGCAAAGGCAAAAGGTATTCGCCTATGGCAGAGTGAGACAGGAAGCGGAGGAAAAGGCATTGACGGAAACCTGAATATGCTACAACGCTTGTTTGATGATGTGAATATCATGCAACCTGCAGCATGGTGTGACTGGCAGTTTGTGGAGGATAAAGGTGACCAATGGTGCATGGTCATAGCAAACTGGAAGACAGAAGAGTATCACAAAGTGAAGCCCTACCCTATCCGTCAGCAAGTGACACGATTTATTCGCGATGGATATACCATATTGAACACCTCAGACAAACAGACGCTTGCTGCCGTATCTGCCGACAAGAAGACACTTGTCATTGTTTCGTTGAATAACACAGATTCGCCGGTAAGCAAGACTTACTTATTACCAAAAGGATTCAAGGCAAAGGAAGAATACCTAACTGACCCTACTCATGATCTTGCGAAAATGACAATCAGCGGAAAAGGCAAAGTGAAAATGAATCTACCGGCAAGAGCCGTAAAGACTATAATCTTTGAGACTCATTAAATTCATTTAAGGGGAACTTTATTAGATAACAAAAGAATGTGTTTGTTATCATCAAGGGTGGTACCGAAAATGTAGGTATCACCACCATCTTTTAGTTTCAGTTGCTTGCGAAGGGCATCGACAGAAAGAGGAAAGTTTCGTACAGCAATATTGGCTTTGTCAATACCCGACAGAGTGAGCTTCAACTCCTTCTTGTTCATCGATGAAACCGCGGAAATTTTGAATTGGCGCCCTGGAAAAGTCACTATCTCATCGGATACAAACAAGTTGGAATATGCTCCTATCTTCTGCACTCCATAACGCTCGCACAGCAGCCCGAAACATCCAGCCTTCATAATTGAAGCATTAGGCTCATAGAGATACTTCCCAACGAGATTCTCTGGTGCTTCACTATATACTCGAGCAAATGCCGAATTTGCCTCTGATTCGCAAAAAACAACGGTTTCATCGTCGTTTATTGCAGAAATCGTTAGCGAATCCACCTTATTGCGTGTCATTACGACCACCATCTCCTTACACTCATTGTGGGTAGAGATAATCATCAAATGGCTTACACAGCCGAGGTCGGTCACCACCTTATGCCAATCAAGCATAGGTGAGAGTTTCACCATTACCACAGGAGCCTTATCAAGAAGAAGATCTTTCAGTTCAAGGATATTTGGAGTACAATCCTCAAGGGCGTATGTTCGTCCACCATGGGAATCACGACGAGCAGGGTCGAGATAAATGAAATCAACCGGTTCCGTTGTACGCAGATACTCTACACCGTCCCCACAGACAACACGAGCCTGCGACAATCCAAGAACTTCGAAATTGTGACGGGCAATGTCGCAAAGATGCTCTTGGCGCTCTACATAAGTAGCCTGCTTGAAATGGCGAGCCAGGAATGAGAAATCAACACCAAAACCACCGGTGATGTCTAAAAAGGAAGCCTCCCCCCCCGCCCTCTCCTGCAAGGAGAGGGAGCCAAGGGAGACAACTTTGGAGAATTTACAAAGAGCAGTCTGCTCGCTGGAACATTGCTCCATTGACAAGTGAGGCGGATAGATGATACCGTCGCATGAAGCCCACGAAGGGAGTTTTGTGCGTGCTGTCTGCCATCCCGCAATCTGGTTTAAGGCAAAAGGCATGTCCACCTCAGGATAGCGACTACCCTGAAGAGCCAATTGGCGAATGTCCTCGCTACGGAATTTCTTAATGAATTCGTCGGTGTTCATGCCTTTTGAACAATGGTATTATTTTACCTCCAAGACAACGATGCTATGAGCAGGAACCTTTGCAGAAATCTTACCCTTGTTAACCTTCGCGCCCTTGAAATCAACAGGCTTTACTCGTTCAGGAGCATCGAAACTATTATAATCCTTTACATCCTTACCAGAGAGGATTCTTGCTGAGAGGATTTTGCCTGCAACGCCATTCAGTTCAACAGCCTGTTCCTTGTCAAGAGTAGGATTTACCAACGAGACAACAGTCTTGCCACCCTTTGTCTTTGCTGCACTGACGCTGATCGCAGGTAAAGGACGCTTGCCAATCATCATAGTATCACACTTTGCCTCAATAGGAAGGAGAGTAGCACCCTGGAATGGGTTATACATCTGGAAAACATGGTATGTTGGAGTCAATACCATTCCACCGTCTTTGTTAGTGAGAATCATTGACTGCAACACATTGACAATCTGTGCGATGTTTGCCATGCGAACACGCTCTGCATGATTGTGGAATACATTGAGAGTCAAACCCGCAACGATAGCATCACGCATAGTGTTCTGCTGATAGAGGTGACCTGGGTTCGTGCCTTCCTCTACATCCCACCAAGTGCCCCACTCATCAACCAAAAGGCCAACGCGCTTCTGTGGGTCATATTCGTCCATAATCTTCTCGTGACGAGTAATGACAGAATCTATCTCAAGACATTTTGCCAAGGTGTTGTAATATTCCTCACCAGTGAAAGTTGTTGCCTTTCCCTTGTTGTCCCAGTCTTCAACAGTATAGTAATGAAGCGACAATCCATCCATATTGCCACAAGCACGCTCCATAAGAACGCGCGTCCATTTGTAATCGTAATCGCTCGCACCACTTGCCACCTTATATAGATTGTGTCCGTCCATGTTGCGTGCGTAAGTCTGATAACGGCGGAAGAGATCAGAGTAATACTCTGGACGCATATTGCCACCACAACCCCAACTTTCATTTCCTACACCAAGATATTTCACGCCCCAAGCCTTGTCGCGACCATTCTGACGACGAAGACGAGCCATAGGAGTATCACCTTCTGAGTTCATATATTCAACCCACTTTGCCATCTCCTCAACCGAACCACTGCCTACATTAGCACTGATATAAGGTTCACAGCCGAGAAGTTCACAGAGGTTGAGGAATTCGTGAGTACCAAAAGAATTGTCCTCGATTGTACCTCCCCAGTTGTTGTTCTGCATCTTTGGACGCTTGTCGCGAGGACCAATACCATCCATCCAATGATACTCATCTGCAAAGCAACCACCAGGCCAACGAAGAACAGGAACATGCAATTCCTGAAGAGCCTTCAGTACATCATTGCGATAGCCGTTGGTATTTGGAATAGCAGATTCCTCGCCTACCCATAAACCACCATAGATGCAAGAACCCAGATGCTCGGCAAACTGACCATAGATTTCAGGTGCGATTACAAACTGGCCCTCCTGAGCAACACTCACCTCAACCTGCTGAGCATGAAGGTTAAACGAAAGAAGGACTGACAATACAAAAGAAAGAAGGAAATTCTTTTTCATAAATTTGGAAAGTTATTATTGTTGTTTATCAAATCGAAGATATATACCAGCAAGGATAGTACCGCTTATGGAATGCCATGCACACGATATAGCACAAGGGAGGACAGCCAAAGGCTGAGACACAAAGAACACAGATGCGAGATTTGTGGCAAGACCAGCATTCTGCATACCCACCTCAATGGAAATGGTGCGTTTCTTTGCTGTAGTAAAACCACAGAACTTTCCTGCAAGATAACCAAGGATATATCCTATAGTATTGTGGCAGAAGACAACAGCGAAAGTCATAAGGAACAACTTCAATCCACGCTCAACAAGAGGGTCATGAACCTTACTGATAACACCGCCCACGATACACGCGAGACAGATTACCGACAAACCTGGCATTAGTCCCTGAAGTGTTGGGAAATATGACTTCTTGCTATATAGATAATTGAGCAGGCAACCGATGCTCACAGGAATAATTGTGACAATAAGAATGTTGGTGAACATACCAATAGTGTCGATACGGATTATCTCGCCTGCAGTAATCTGCATTAGCAGAGGAGTTATAACAGGCGCAAGTATAGTTGATGCACAAGTCATACCAACGGAAAATGCCACATCGCCATGACAGAGAAAAGACATTATGTTGCTCGACACACCACCCGGGCAACAACCAACAAGGAGAATTCCAATGGCGAGGGCTGGTTCAAGATGAAATACATGCACAAGTGTATAAGCCAGACAAGGCATGATGAAGAACTGGGCACATGCACCAACGAAAATATCATAAGGACGCTCAGCAAGAATCTTGAAGTCGTTGGTAGACAGAGTAAGACCCATCGTGAGCATGATAAGACCTAAAATAACAGTCTGGGTATTGCCTTGCACCCAAACAAACAGTTCGGGGCAAAAGAAAGTGATTATCGCAATAGCTATAATGAAATATGATGCATTGGTCGATAACCAACGACTCAATGTGAGCAATTTATTCATTTATGAAACGCTGGAAAAATGATAGAAAATAGTCATTCGTTTTGCAAAGTTATTGTTTTTTTTTGTTAATCTAATATGATTAGTGTTATATTTTTCACATTTTTGTGTCTAATACTATCAGTAATTGTCATTATTTGACACAAAAACCGTAACTTTGTATTCAGTTTTCAAAGCGATAACAATTATAATCTCCAAAGAAAACGGCAATACTATAAAAAAGAACAGAAAAAGAAATATGAAAATGAAAACTATCAGAACAGTACTCGCCATGATTTGTCTGGCTTTTGCTGCACCACTTTTTGCGCAAGAGGAGACAACGGCAGTAGGTACACTCGATGTTGATCTCGCCAAGGCTATCGAGATTGCCCTTGCCGAGAATCCTACAATCCGAGTTGCCGACAAAGACATCGAACTCAAGAAGGTTGCCGACACAGAGGCTTGGCAGAACCTCCTCCCTACAATCTCAGCCAGCCTGGGACTCAACCACAGTATTCAGGTGGCTGCCATCAAGACAGAAATGGGTGAATTCAAGATGGGTAAGGACGGTACTACTACAGCAACAGGTGCCCTTACAGCAACTCTCCCTATCTTCGCTCCAGCAGTTTATGCAAACATGAAACTGACAAAGGAGGACATCAAACTTGCTCAGGAGAAGGCACGCGGCAGTCGTCTCGACCTCATCAACCAGGTAACAAAGGCATATTATGCTGCTTTGCTCTCAAAGGACAGTTACGAGGTGATGAAGAAAAATTACGACCTCACAAAGGAGAACTTTGATGTTGTGAACAACAAGTTCCAAGTTGGTTCGGTTAGCGAATACGATAAGATTTCGGCAGATGTACAAATGCGTTCAATGAAGTCATCTGTTGTAAGTGCAGAGGCAGGAATGAATCTCGCATTGCTTCAGTTAAAGGTGCTCATGGGCATCACAGAGAATGTTGACATCAACATCACCGACAAACTCAAGAACTACGAGAATGACCTCACTCTTGTTGATGCAAACAATGCTATCCTCGACATCGAGAACAATAGCGCTTTGCGTCAGTTGGACTACAACACATCTCTCTTGAAGCACACACGCTCAATCCTGAAGACAAATTTCATGCCTACAGTGGCAGTGCAGGGAACATATCAGTATCAGTCTTACTCAAACAAGGACTGGAACATCTTTGGATATAAGTATAATCCAAGTTCTTCTCTTGTTGTCTCTGTGTCTATTCCTATCTTCACAGCAAGCAACTTCACAAAGATGAAGAGCAACAAGATTCAGCTTTCGGAAATGGAAGATACCCGCACTAACACAGTAAACCAGTTGAAGATGGCTGTTGAGAGCTATCGTCGCAACATGGCCTCAACCATCGCACAGGTGGAGTCAAATAAGGAGGCTGTCGTTCAGGCAGACAAAGCGGTATCTATCTCAAGCAAGCGTTATGAAGTGGGGCGTGGTACAATCCTCGAACTCAACCAGAGCGAGACAGCCCTCACACAGGCAGAACTCACATACAACCAGAGTATCTATGACTACCTGACCAACAAGGCTGATTTGGATTATACTCTTGGAAAGGAGACTTACTTGAAGTAGGTTTCAAGTTCCTGGTTCCATGTTTCAAGTTTTTGAAAAAGAAAAAACAATATATAATATGAAGAAGTATTTAGTAATGGCTATGGCCGCAGTACTTGTTGTTTCTTGTGGAAAGAAAGACAACAAGGCTGCTACTGTGGAGAATGTGCCACAGGTTAAATTGGTTACTGTAAGAAGTGCCGACATCCCACAGACAGAGGTTTATTCTGGTACTGTGGAGAGTGATGTTAAGAACAACATCTCACCAAACATGTCTTATCGTATCGAGAAAATCCTCGTTGATGTAGGCGACAATGTAAGCAGAGGTCAGTGCGTTGTAAGACTCGACCAGTCAAGTCTTGAGCAGTTGAAACTCAACATCGCCAACCAGAAGGCAATCGTTGAGAACTACGAGACAGACTTCAACCGCATTGAGCAACTCTACAAGGTTGGTGGCGTGAGCAAGGCTGAATTCGACAATTCGCAGGTTTCACTCCAGAGCCAGAAGACGCAGCTCAACATCCTTAAGTCACAGCTCGCACAGATGGCAAAGAACACTGCCCTCTATGCTCCTATCAGCGGTGTTGTTACAGCCCGCAACTATGACGATGGCGATATGTATTCTGGTACTCCAATCCTCACCATCGAGCAGACAAACCCAGTGAAACTCATCATCAATGTTTCTGAGCAGCACTATAAGTCAGTAAAGGTTGGTCAGTTGGTTGACATCACACTCGACGCTTACGAAGGCGACAACTTCCAGGGCAAGGTTACTATCAAGTATCCAAACATCGATGCTGCAACACATACTTTCCCTGTGGAAATCACTATCCACAACCAGGGTCAGAAGGTTCGTCCAGGTATGTTTGCCCGTGCGACAGTCAACTTCGGCGACAAGAACCATGTCCTTGTACCAGACGAGGCTCTCGTAAAGCAGATTGGCGCTGGCGACCGCTATGTATATGTTTACGATGCAAAGACACAGACCGTTTCGTACAACAAGGTTGACCTTGGTCAGCATATCGGCAACGACTATGAGATTCTTGGTGGTGTAAATCCTGGCGATCAGGTTGTCATCGCAGGTCAGAGCCGTCTTGCTAACGGAAAGAAGGTTCAGGTGGTAAAGTAAACTAGATATACTAGAAAATCTAGAAATTCTAGATTAGCTAGAAACACTAGAAATGCTAGAAATTAAAAACATATGACACTATACGAAGGAGCGGTCAAAAGACCGATTATGACAAGTCTCTGCTTCTGCGCAATCATCATCTTTGGTGTATTCTCGTTTGCGAAGTTGCCTATTGACTTGATGCCAGATATCGATACCAACACCATCATGGTAATGACTTACTATAATGGTGCTTCGGCTGAAGATATCGAGAACAATGTGACTCGACCTCTTGAGAACACTCTCAATTCGGTGGAGCACTTGAAGCATGTCACATCACAGTCGCGTGAGAATGTGAGCGTTATCACTCTCGAGTTCGAATATGGATATAACATTGATGTATTGACAAATAATGTCCGAGACAAACTTGACATGGTTTCGTCTGCTCTCCCTGACGATGCACAGCAGCCAACCCTGTTCAAGTTCTCTACCGATATGATTCCTATCCTGTTGCTCTCTGTTCAGGCAGAAGAGTCGCAGAAGGCATTGTACAAGATTCTCGACGAGAATGTGGCCAACCCATTGGCTCGTATTGATGGTGTGGGTACAGTATCTATCTCAGGTGCGCCTGAGCGAGAAATCAATATCTACATGGATCCTCAGAAGATGGAGGCTTACGGCATTTCGCCTTATCAGGTGAGCAATGCCATCAATGCTGAGAACCACAACATCACAAACGGTACTATCGATGTAGGTACACAGACCTATACAGTGCGTGTGGAGGGTGAGTTCGAGGATCCTTCAGAGATGAAGAATGTTGTCGTTGGTAGCAAAAACGGTGCAAATGTATATCTGAGAGATGTTGCCCGCATTGTTGATGATGTGGAGGAGCGTGCACAGCGTACCTTCAACAACGGCAAGCAGGGTGCGATGATTGTCATCCAGAAGCAAAGTGGTGCCAACTCAGTGGCTATCGCCGACGAGGTGATGGAGAAACTACCTGATTTGCAGAAAAACCTTCCATCGGATGTAAAACTCGGCGTCATCGTAAATACCTCTGACAATATCAAGAATACCGTTGGTTCGCTCGAGGAGACTATCGCCTATGCTATGTTCTTTGTGGCATTGGTTGTATTCATCTTCCTCGGTCGTTGGCGTGCCACATTGATTATTGTCATTACCATCCCAATGTCGTTGATTGCATCAATGATTTATCTCTACGCTACGGGTAGTTCGCTGAACATGATTTCCCTTTCATGTCTCTCTATCGCTATCGGTAATGTTGTGGACGATGCCATCGTAGTATTGGAGAATGTGACAACGCATATTGAACGAGGTGCTGACCCTAAGCAGGCAGCGACACATGGTACTCAGGAGGTGGCTATCTCTGTAATCGCCTCAACATTGACAATGATTGCCGTGTTCTTCCCATTGACCCTCGTTACTGGTATGACAGGTGTGATGTTCAAGCAGTTGGGTTGGATGATGTGTATCATCATGACAATCTCTACTGTTGCAGCCCTCACCTTCACTCCAATGCTTTGTTCGTTGCTCCTCAAACTCAAGAAGAAGCAGAGTGAGACATTCAAGAAGATATATGGTCCTATTGGTAAGGCTCTCGACAACCTCGACAACTGGTATGAGCGCCGCATCCACTGGGCTGTACGCCATCGTTGGACAGTAATCGCTGGTTGTGTGGCATTCGTTGGTATCACAGTTCTCGCTGTATTGGCATTCGGTTTGAAGTCGGAGTTCTTCCCTACCAACGACTCTGGTCGTGTTGGTGTTTCTCTCCAAATGCCTATCGGTACTCGCGTCGAGCAGTCGGAGGCATTGGCAAAGAGTCTTGTGCAGAAGTGGACAGAACGCTATGGCAAGGATATGGAGTCATGTAACTTCACTGTTGGTCAGGCTGGTGACAAGAACACCTTCGCTTCTCTCTCGGAGAGTGGTGCACATATCATCTCATTCAACATTATGTTCGTGAAATCGAACAAGCGTGACAAGGGTCTTGCTCAGATTTGTGATGAGATGCGTGCCGACTTGAGAGCAATTCCAGAACTGGCTAAATACCTTGTAAACCTTGGTGGTAGCCAGGGTGGTGGTATGGGTGGCCAGAGTCTTGCTTCGTTCGAGATTTATGGTTACGACATGGACAAAACCCGTGATGTTGCCGACGAGCTCGCAAACAAACTCCGCGACAACGAGATGATTGCCCAGGTGAATGTTTCGCGTTCTGACTATCAGCCAGAGATTGTAGTGAAGTTCGACCGCGAGAAACTGGCAAGCCAGAACCTCGGTATGTCTACAGCTGCCGGCTATGTCCGCAACCTCATCTACGGTTCGCAGATGTCTTACTTCCGCGAGGATGGTGATGAGTACGACATTCGTGTTCGTTATGAACCGTCTGCCCGTATCTCTATCGATGACATTGAGAGTATGAGCATTCCTAACGGCCTTGGCGGTTCGGTAAAGATCAGAGATATCGGTCGTGTTGTTGAGAGTGCTATCCCTCCAACTATCGAGCGTAAGGACCGTCAGCGTTATGTAAAGGTCAATGCTATCATGGCCGATGGCTATGCTCTTTCTGATGGTGTTGAACTCGGTCGTGAGATCTATGGCAAAATGGAATTGCCTGCAGGTGTCACTGTCCAAGTGGCAGGTTCTTACGAGGATCAGCAGGATTCCAACCGCGACCTCGGTCAGTTGGGTATCATCATCATCGCATTGGTATTCATCGTGATGGCGGCACAGTTTGAGTCATTGACTTATCCGTTCATCATCATGATTTCCGTACCATTCGCATTCTGTGGTATCATCCTCGCATTGGTACTCACACAAACCACACTGAGCGTTATGTCCATACTTGGTGGTATCATGCTGATTGGTATTGTTGTGAAGAACGGTATTGTGCTCATCGACTACACTCAGTTGCTTCGTGAGCGTGGCTACGGTCTCACTCATGCCGCACAGGCAGCAGCACGCAGCCGTTTGCGCCCAATCCTTATGACATCGCTCACAACAATCCTTGGTATGTGCCCTATGGCATTGAGCCATGGTGTTGGTGCTGAGATGTGGCGTCCAATGGCTATCAGTATCATCGGTGGTCTTCTCGTGTCAACAGTGCTCACCCTGATCTATGTTCCTTCTATGTTCTGTATCTTCGGATCTGTAGGTGTTCAGCGTAAGCGTCGCCAGTTGAAGAAGCAGCGTGAACTCGATGAGTACTGGAAGGAGCACTCTGCAGAAGAGAAACTTGTGTCGAAGTCGACAAAGAGCCATCACAAGGATAATTAATGGTAAATTGAAATCAATATGAAGACAGTATTCATAGCATACGATAAAGCCCTCCACGAATTAGTAGTGGAGGCGCTCAGTTCAACAATGTGCAAGGGTTATACCATCCTTCCTGATGTTCATGGTCGTGGTAGCGTCAATGGCGAACCACACATGGGTTCTCATGCATGGCCTTCAACCAACAGTGCCGTACTCACTGTTTGCGAAGACAGCAAGGTGGAGCCACTGCTGAACCGTCTGCACAAGATTGACCTCGAAAACCCACTCCTCGGCCTCCGTGCCTTCGTTTGGGCTGTTGAGCAGTCAATCTAAAAGAAGACATCTCTACAGAAAACAATAAAGGTGGGAATCCTGTTCGGGGTTCCCACCTTATTTATATATTAAAGGGTTGTTATCAAATACCGAAATACCTCTTTGCGTTGTAGTAGCAGATATCCTCTACCATCTGTTCAATGCGTGGCATCTCTGATGCTGGTATCTCACCGTTCTCCACATCCTGTCCGATAAGGTTGCAGAGGATGCGGCGGAAATACTCGTGGCGTGGATATGAAAGGAACGAACGCGAGTCGGTGAGCATTCCTACGAAACGACTGAGCAAACCAAGAATAGAAAGTGTGTTCAACTGCTTCTCTATGCCGTCTTTCTGGTCGAGGAACCACCAACCTGAACCCCATTGTATCTTACCAGGAACAGAACCGTCCTGGAAGTTGCCCAACATTGTTGCCACAAGTTCGTTATCCTTTGGATTGATGTTGTAGATGATGGTCTTTGCAAGTTTTCCCTCAACATCCAGACGATCCATGAATCGTGACATTGGTATTGCTGCCGACCATTCGCCGATAGAGTCAAAACCGGTGTCTGCACCGATACTATCGAACATTCGGGTGTTGTTGTTACGCAACGGACCATAATGGAACTGCTGCACCCAACCACTTTCGTTGTCCATTACGGCAAACTCATAGAGCATTGCCGAGCGGAACACATCCACTTCCTTTTCAGTGAGTTGTTCGCATCGTACGCCTTTCTGGAAGATATTCTCTACTTCCTCCTGAGTGTATTCCTCTGCATAGAAAGTGTCAATACCGTGGTCGGAAATCTTACAGCCATGCTGAGCAAAGTATTCATGACGGACACGCAATGCCTGAAGCAATGTTTCAAAACTATCGATAGTGACATTGCTCACCTCCGAAAGACGATTGATATAATCAATCCAATCCTTACCGAGATGGATGTTCATTGCCTTGTCAGGGCGCCAGGCTGGAAGCATCTTTGTTCCTTCCGGACATTCCTTTGCATATTTTGCATGCCACTCCAACGAGTCGATAGGATCATCTGTGGTACATACACTCTCCACATTGTATAAACGCATCAAACCACGAGCGCTATACTCTGGACGCTTCAGTTTCTCGTTGCACTCATCGAAAATCTCGCGAGCAGTGTCTGGGTTCAGCACTTTGTCAATGCCGAAAGCTGTACGGAGTTCAAGATGTGTCCAGTGATACAATGGATTGCGGAAGGCATACTGGATGGTTTCTGCCCACTTCTGGAATTTCTCCCAGTCAGAGGCATCGCCAGTGATATATCGCTCGTCAACACCATTTGTACGCATAGCACGCCATTTATAATGGTCACCTCCGAGCCACAGTTCTGTGATACTGCGGAAACGATGGTCCTCTGCCACTTCGCGTGGGTTCAGATGGCAATGGTAGTCAATGATTGGCACCTTCGCTGCATGCTCGTGGTAGAGATGCTGTGCTGTCTCTGTTGAAAGCAGGAAGTCCTTGTCCATGAATTGTTTCATATTCCTTTCAGGCAAAATAATTACTTCATCAGTGCAATCGACTCACGGCATTTCTCTGTGACATAAGCCCAATCCTGAGCTGCCACACGGTCGTTAGGGAAGAGTTTTGAACCCATACCCACACAATATACACCTGCCTTCTTCCAAGCGTTGAGGTTTTCCTCTGTTGGTTCAACACCACCAGTCACCATCAACTTTGTCCAAGGCATTGGTGCCATGAGACCCTTGACAAACTTAGGACCGAGTACATCGCCTGGGAATACCTTGATAAGGTCGCATCCCATCTCCTGTGCCTGACCAACCTCACTCACAGTACCACAACCCGGGGTGTAAGGAACATTGCGGCGATTGCATACCTTTGCTACATCAGGGTTGAACAAAGGACCAACAACGAAGTCGGCACCCATCTGGATGTAGAGCGATGCTGTTGGGGCATCAACAATAGAACCTACACCAAGTGCCAATTCTGGACACTCTGTGCGGACGAACTTCATTACCTCGGCAAACACCTCATGGGCGAAGTCGCCACGATTGGTGAACTCAAAGGCACGAACGCCTCCTTCGTAGCAAGCCTTCACCACCTGCTTTGCCACTTCTGCATCTTTGTTATAGAAGACAGGCACCATTCGTGTCTCACCCATCTTCTGCAATACTGATATCTTATCGAATTTCATATGTAGCCCCCTCCCATCCTCCCCGAGGGGAGGAGCCCTGATTTGTCAAGGTCACGACGGGGGATGTCGCTTTATGTTATACTATGTCCCTCCTCTCCCCCTCGGGGGAGTCGGTGGGGGGCTTCTATCTCTGTACTCTACCGTTGGCGCTACCACCTACAAGGGCCTCAACTTCTGCTTCACTGACAAGGTTGAAGTCACCATTGACGGTATGCTTCAATGCCGAAGCAGCAACAGCAAACTCCAATGCCTCACCCTGTGTTGCCTTTGTCAAAAGACCGTGGATAAGTCCACCTGAGAAGGAGTCACCACCTCCCACGCGGTCGATGATTGGGTTGATGTCATAGCGCTTTGACTCATAGAACTCCTCGCCATTGTAGATGAGTGCCTTCCAACCGTTATGGGTAGCAGAGAACGACTCGCGGAGGGTTGAGACAACATACTTGAAACCAAACTCCTGCGCCATCTGCTCGAAGATACGATGATAGCCGCTGGCATCGGTCTTTCCGCCTTCCACATCAGCATCTGGCTTGAAACCAAGACACAACTGTGCGTCTTCCTCATTGCCGATACACACATCTACATATTGCATCAATGGACGCATAACAGAGATTGCCTTCTCCGATGTCCAGAGCTTCTTGCGGAAGTTGAGGTCGCAACTTACTGTCACTCCGTGGCGCTTTGCTGCCTCACAAGCCAATCGTGTCAGTTCGGCAGCCTTGTCCGAAACGGCTGGGGTGATGCCCGACCAATGGAACCAGTCGGCACCTTCCATTATTGCATCAAAGTCGAAATCCTCAGGATTTGCCTCTGCGATAGAAGAGTGAGCGCGGTCGTAGATTACCTTACTTGGACGCATTGACGCACCTGTCTCGGCATAATAAAGGCCAAGACGGTCGCCTCCGCGAACCATGAAACGTGTATCAACACCATATCGGCGCATTGCATTAACAGCAATCTGACCGATTTCGTGAGCTGGTACCTTACTTACAAACAATGCCTCGTGGCCATAGTTTGCAAGACTTACAGCAACATTTGCCTCGCCTCCGCCAGGGATGATGCGGAAATGGTCGGTCTGTACGAAGCGGTCATTTCCATCTGGAGAAAGGCGAAGCATAATTTCGCCAAGAGTGATGATTTTTCCCATTATAGTTCTTTTATCTTGATATTCTTAAACCATACCTCATCTCCGTGGTCCTGGAGAAGGAGGTTACCCTCTGGATGGTTTCCAAAGTTATTCCAATTCTTATATTTGCTATAAGCAACGAGTGCATTCCACATCTGGTTGTTGCGCTCGTACTCAAGCAGTTTCATTCCATTAAGCCAGTGCTCCACATGATTGCCCTGAACAACAATCATTGCTGTGTTCCAGTCGTTGATGTCGAATGGTTTGTTTGTTGGGGCAGGGATAAGGTCGTAGAGTGAACCTACAGTACGGTTTCCCTTCACACCGAGTTTTGCATCTGGATGAACCTCATCGTCGAGAATCTGGAACTCACAGCCGATTGCCGAACCCGCACCTTTGTTTTCGGCTGGGTCAACAAAATATTTGATACCGCTGTTTGCACCCTTGGTAATCTTGAAATCCACCTTCAGGATGAAACTGCCGTATGTGCGAGTTGTCACAATATCGCCACCGTTGGTCGATTCGCTACCATCGGCCTTGAGCACCTTCAGCACACCGTCTTCAATAACCCATCCCTTCTCTGGGAAGGCGTCAAGGCGGGCACCTCTCCAGCCGTTGGTTGTCTTTCCGTCCCAAAGGAGTTGCCATCCCTCGCGCTTCTCCTGGTCGGTGAGGGTGTTGTCAGGATTCACCACTACTGGCTGCTCCACTACCTTCTTTGTCTTCTTACCTCCTGCATAGATGCTCAACGAAAGACAGAGCATCAAGCACAAAACACCATATTTCTTCATTTTCTTTTCTGCGAATTAAAGTTTGTCACTGTAGTAAATCTCCCAATCCTTGCGTGGTGGAACACCTGTAAGCATTGCATTTGCAAATGGGTTGTTTGTTATCTCGTTTGTACGGCTGTCGAAGAACAACTGTGTGTTCAGTCGCTGTGCGATGACACCGAGTGAGAATACCTGACTCAGCACACCATTGATTTCGAATGGCGAACGTGTCTTCTCTATGCCCAGACAAGCGTTGAGGAAGTTCTCCCAATGGTTTGAAGGACTCTGTGGCACTTCTGGGAACTGCAATCCCCCGGCCTTGTCCTTGTTGATAATCTCGAGTGTGCTACCGTGCGAACCGCCCTTGAAGATAAGGTCGCGTGAGTAGATAATCTTTCCCGGATTGAGTTTCGACACTGGTGTATTGCCTTGGTTGGTCGATGGCACATTGGCATTGTATTCCGACTTACCATATCCTGCTGGCAATGGTGGGAGGTTGTCAACACCGTCATACCATGTGATGTCCAATGGAGGCATACCGTTACGGGCTGGGAAACGGAACAGAATGGTTGATGAGTAAGGATAGAAGAACTCATTCCATTCTGTCGCCTTGAGCATCTTCACCTCGTATGGCAATCCGAGTTCGAGGAATTCGTGAACTGTATCGATGAGATGTGCGCCCCAATCACCAAGAACGCCCATACCGAAGTCATACCAGCAACGCCACTGACCAAGATGATAGTCCTTGTTGTAGTCGTGCCAAGGGCGACTGCCGAGCCATGTGTCCCAATCCATATCCTTTGGCAACTCCATTGCATCTGGCATCTTGTGCAGGTGGCTGTCCCATCCGTGCCAACGGCGTGGGTTGTTCATGTGGACAGTGACAGCGGTCACATCCTTAATGATACCTGCTTCCTTCCAAGCCTTGAACTGGAAGTAGTTTGCCTCCGAGTGGCCCTGGTTGCCCACCTGTGTCACTACCTCCGGATGGCGCTTTGCGGCATTGATGAGGAGTTGGCACTCGTGGAAGGTGCAAGCCATTGGCTTCTCCAGATAGACATGCTTTCCACACGACAATGCGTGCATGGCAATAGGGAAATGTGAATGGTCAGGAGTGGCGATGGCTACTGCCTCGAAATGACTGCCGTACTCATCGAACAGTTTGCGGAAATCGCGGAAACGCTTTGCGTCGGGATACATGTTCATCACCTTCTGTGTGTGCTTTGCACCCATGTCCACATCGCAGAGGGCAACAACATCCACCATATTGGTGCGCTTGAAGTCCTCGATAATCTGCTCACCGCGGTTGCCTATACCGATATAGGCTATTTTCACCTTGCGCGACTTTGCTGCCGCACGCTCCATTGAATTCATCAAGTTTGGCATTGCGCTGCCGATGGAAGGTACTGCAAGTCCTGCTGCACCTATGCCCATTGTCTTGAGAAAATCTCTTCTACTTGCCATGTCGTTTCAGTTTCGTTATTGGTTTTTTGCTTGTTTCGGGAATGGAATCCCGGGTTTAGTTCAAATTGATATGCAAAAATAGAAAAAATATTTCTCATTCTCTGCTTTTTCGCAATGATTTTTTCCTTTTCCCGCAAGAAATGCAATTTTATTGCAAGATTTTCATTACCTTTGCCTTCGACTAAACAAAACTATCAACCGCAACAATATGAAACAACTATTCGCCTCGCTTGTTCTTTTCTGCATTTGCATCAATGTGAATGCCCAGCAGACTTTCGGTCATCACAACTCCGAAAACTTCGATATTGGCATTGCCGGCTATTCCTATCGCGAGTTCTCCATCGACCAGACTCTGCAATTTTTGCAGAGCATGGGTGTGAAATATCTGTCAATTAAGGACTTCTGGCTTCCGCTCAATTCCACGAAGGAGGAGATGGAGGCATTCAAGGCGAAGTGTGCCTCTTATGGCGTTGAGGGTTATACGCTCGGTCCTATCTACATGAACTCCGAGGCTGAAGTCGATCGTGCCTTTGCCTATGCCCAGCGCTATGGAGTGGATATGTTCATTGGTGTTCCTGCCTACGAGATGCTTGACTATACCATTGAGAAGGTTCGCCAAACGGGTATTCGTGTGGCAATCCACACTCATGGTCCTGACGGTGCTGCCTTCCCCGATATCCGCACCATCGTTGAGAAGGTGAAGGACCCTTCGTTGGGCGTTGGCTGTTGTATGGATCTTGGTCACACTTTCCGTGCGGGCTATGATGTGGCGAAAGACATAAAGAAATTCCGCAAATGGATATATGATATCCATATCAAGGACGAGACTGATGCCTCAAAGGCTGGTCAGACATGGGAGATTGGTCGCGGACAGATGGATATCCCTTCAATCATCAAGGCTCTGAAGAAGATTGGCTACAAGGGCAAAATCTCTATGGAGTTCGAGAAGAACGGCAAGAATCCTCATCCAGGTGTTGCGGAGTCAATTGGCTATCTCCGCGGTGTGATGGACACAATGAAATAATCTTGTCCCCACATTGAGGAACAAGAATTAAATTGAATTCACGAACTAAACAAAAAATCCTCCATTCCTCCATATTCGAGGTTAAGTTACTGAAACACAAACTGTTACATTATGGAGGATGTGTGCAATATCTTCCATATATCCTCCATAACATGGAAGATCTATGGAGGATTGGAGATATATCTTCCATAGTATAACCCATTGAATACCAATGCGTTACGGGTAATTATGGAGGAATGGAGGATTTTTCATTCAATTCATTTAGCACAGAAATTCATTCAGAGTAAAAGCATAGGAATGACCATATCATTCAAGTGGAATGACAAAGTCATTTAATTGGAATGAGGTGGTCATTTAACTGAAATGACAAAGAATTCGCTAGCGAATTTCTGCTCATTCCGCCCTTTTCATTTGGCAGTAATATAGAACAGGACCCATGATGAGTTTTGTGGGGCGTCGCTTCGCTCCTAAACAACGGAGAACAACAACCGTATAAGAAAATCTCAAAAAAGATAATTAATGGGAAAATTAATGGATAATTGGTGATAATTCGCTCGGCTTTGCCGCTTTCATAGCGCAGCGGAGAAAGAATGTTGGAAAAATAAAAACATATGATTGTAAGAGCTCTCTATGAACTTCCGAAGTCACGACCGCCGTGTAGGGTGAAAGGTGAAATGCAAAATTTGTAAATTGAAAATTTCATGGAGGTTTGGAATAAACGAATTATTTTTGCCCGCGTCAAAGAAATATTAATTAAAACCTAATATGAGAATAATTTTCCTTTTAGCGGCAGTGTTCTTTTCAATGAATATTGCGGCGCAGTTACCAAAGAGTTTTGATATTGACTTGTGGACAGGCGGACTGCCAAACAGTAACGGACTGGATTCCGAGCCATGGGACGATGCATCGCGTAACTTCAAACCATCCATTCGTGTCTATTTGCCTGAAGGCGAGGAGAAGACCGATATGGCTGTTCTGGTTATTCCTGGCGGTGGCTATCGTGTATTGTCAAATGGTGCCGAGGGGCATGAGTGGGCAAACGAATTCGTTCCACAGGGCATTGCCACGATAGTCCTCTCCTACCGTATGCCAATGGGCGTAACAGAGGTTCCTATCAGCGATGCCAACGAGGCAATGCGTATCATCCGTGCTAATGCCGAAAAATGGGGCATCAACCCACAGAAGGTGGGTGTACTTGGTTCGTCGGCTGGTGGTCATCTGGCATCAACAATATGCACACATGGTGATGCAGCCAAACGCCCGAATTTCCAGATTCTCTTCTATCCGGTCATCTCTATGGACAAGGCCTACACTCACATGGACAGTCACAACTGCATCATAGGCGAAGATGCCTCGCAGGAAATGGAGGATCTCTACAGCAACCAGTTGCAGGTTGACTCCCTGACACCACCTGCCATCATCATTGTTGCCGATGACGACTTCCTCGTACCACCACGCAACTCTGCAGAATACTATCTGGCACTGAAGAAAGCCGGCGTGAAGGCAAACATCCATGCCTATCCTCACGGCGGTCATGGTTTTGGTTGCGGCAAGCGATTCCCTTACCACGACCAGATGATGGCTGATCTCAACACATGGCTCGAGACGATAAAGAACCCGGAAAAATTCCGTCCTGTTGGCTTCGGCCCATGGCCTCCACGCAAGTAAGAGATTCTAAAAACATAATAATCAAGGCTCCTCCACAGGGGCCTTTTTTGTTGCTATAAGAATCATGCGCATACGAGGCAAAACCTCCCCAGTAGGGATTCCCTCGCAAACTATGGGGGAAATACCCGCACGATTAGGGAAAGTCATTTGCACAGGCCCCGAAATTGCTATAACTTTGCCACCAGAAAATCAGAGACGACCGGAATTCAACTTCCCGACTCTCACAAAAAAAACAAAGTAATAACAATTTTAAAATATAACGATTATGACACGCAACAGTTTCTTCACAGCAATGGCAGTAGTTATCATGATGATGACAAGTGTTAATTCTTATGCTCAGGGTCCTCGCGGCAACAGAATGGGCAACCGTGGTGGAAACCGTGAGATGGTAATGAACAACCGTGGAAGCCAGAACAACCACCGTGGTCAGGCAATGATGCACAACAACAATGGCCCTCACATGATGAACAATCGTCCAAACATGGGCGGACCAGTGATGGCAGGTCATCCACATGCAGGTCATATGCCACATGTCGATAATCGTGGATTCGTTCCTGGTTGGGAAGGCAGAGTAATGTATCGCGATGGTCGTTGGGGTTATCTCCGCAATGCAGACTGGTACTGGTATGACACATACTTCGAGCCAGAGTTCTACTACGGTCGTCCACTTGACTACTTCCACTCACACATCATCCCTGTTGATGGTCGCGCAGTAGCAGCCGTAGC
>DCIM01000048.1 GCA_002316005.1 Prevotellaceae bacterium UBA1726
ATGAGTGCTGACGACTATTTCACAAAGAATCAGTACAAGGGTAAGATTTACAAGACAAACAATATGCTTGGCAAGACTCTCAGCCAGATTGTAGGCGACAGAAGAGGCAATGGCGATATGGATTCTGCTGACGAGGATGCTCTTTTCAAGTCGAAACTTACTGCTGAGCAGAAGAGAATTGAGGCAGAGATTGAGGCATTTGAGAAGAACCTCTTTGGCGATCAGGCTCGTAAGGATTCGCTCGACAGTATTCGTGTAGCAAACGAGGCTACAGACAAGAAGGCTAAGAAATCGAAGAAGGCAAAGTCAACGAGCAGCAGTTCAAGTGTGCGTAAGTCGAAGACAAAGTCTACAAAGTCAACAAGTAGCAATTCTTCAGCTCGCGTTTCAGTTCGTCGCGAGAGACATTAAGACATTTTTCCCTTTAGGAAATACAGCATAAAAAGAGGAAGCAGACCATTATGATCTGCTTCCTTTTTCATTTCAGTGAAATGAGCTTGTCATTTCAATGGAATGAGCTCGTCATTTCAGTTGAATGAGGTTGTCATTCCATAGGAATGAGTTTGTGCCTGCTCGAAAATGATTATTTTCGCCCTTTAGAAGTAGTAGGCAAGGGCGATTTGCCAACTGTGCAATTTGTCGTTGGCCTTTGCCTCTGAGAGTTTGTCAATCTCGAATTCGCCAGTTTTCCCAAGTCCCAGATTATAGTTCGCAGAGAGCTGGAAATGGTTCAATACAATAACACCACCACCGAAATTTGCACTCAGATTTGATGTTTTCCATCTCCACTCAAGATTCTTTTCCACAAGACTTGGGTCGTTTTCATTAGAAATGTTGAATCCCACCTGTGGACCTGCTGACACAAAAACAGATGCAAATGTACCGATTCCTATTGAGAATGTAAGGTTTACGGGCAGTGCAATCTGCTTCTGCCTGAGCGTGAGAATTTCATAGCCGCTGTAATCAACATTTACATTGTGTTCGTCGTAGAATACGGAAGCGTCAAAACCAAAACCCATTATTAAGGGAGTGTACTTCATGGTAGGGCCAATGAAAAAGCCTGTACGGTTATTTGATGAAAGCAACTCATTGTTGAAAGACATATCAGAAAGACTGACACCACCTTTAAGACCAAAATTCCATTGGGCATTAGCTGTCAGAGTGATAAATGTAGCTGTGATAAAGAGGAGCAGTTTTCTCATATTTTAGTGAATCAGTTGATAATTCACTGCAAAAATAGCAAATAAACTGCAATCCACAAAGAAAAAACCGAAAAAATGCCGTTTGGTTATTGATGTTGACGACGGTATTCAGAAGGAGAGCAACCAACCTCTGAACGGAATAATCGTCCCATATGTCCTGGGGTATTAAATCCACAAGCCAACTCAATCTCGTTTATGCTCTTGTCAGTTGTGGTAGGCATTTTCTTGACAGCAAGTAATCGGCGATTGCGCATATATACCATTGTTGGCAGACCTGTGAGGTTGTTCATCCTTCTGTTTAGAGTGGAAACAGACATGCACATTTTCTCAGCCAGAGTGGTTGAGTTGAAATCTCCATCCATCATATTCTGCTCAATAACCTCGTTCAGTGTTGCCAGGAACTCAGATTCCTTTGCAAGCAATTCCACTTTCGCTGTTGATACTGGAGCATTTACACCAAAACGCTGGCGTAGCAAATCGCGTTGATCGAGAATCTTTTTCACGCGTAGAAGCAATTCCTCGTTGATGAACGGTTTTGCAAGATAAACCTCAGCACCAGCACTGATTCCCTCCAATCGCTCGTGGTCTTCTACTCGTGCAGAAACAACGATGATAGGCAGATGGTTCATGGATTCGTCTTCGCGAACCTTACGCATCAGTTCAAGACCATCCATTCGTGGCATTGCAATGTCAGTAATCAGAAGATCTGGCAGTTCGTCATTGAGCATATCAAGGGCATCCTTTCCGTCAATGGCATGTGAAACAACATAACCATTTTCGCGAAGCAGACTGCACATCATTATTGCCACATCCTCGTTGTCTTCAGCAAGGAGGATTGTTGAACCAGTATGTGTATTGGTAGTTGCAATCTTGCTTATTATGCTATTACCTTCTTTGTCCTTAGGAGCAGAAGTTGCGGGTGCTGTCTGTGAAGCAGCATTAGCCAAATCGGTCTTGAATCCTGCCCTTGATCCTGCAATAAGTTCCTTTACAAGAGTGAGCAAATGACGACCTTGACGTTGAGCTGCCTCCAGTTCCTTTCTTCCTTCACTGTCTTTTTCTGGGATGTGGTTGTTCAACTGATCCATCATTCCAAGAACCACGGTCAATGGAGTGCGCAACTGATGAGTCACATTTCTATAGAATTCCTCACGCTCGTTTTCTGCCTTCTTGCGTATTTTGTATGCACGACGAACAAGGAAATACCAAATCAGAAGCGAGACTACAATGATAAAACACAATATGATTGTTGAGTTGCGAATCAGTCGGTTCAGTCTTGCTTCATCCTCGGCAGCCTTCACTGCATCTGCAGTATGCTTGATAGTATAGTTTACACGCTTGTTTTGGATGGAGTTGCGGTTTTCTTCATTAACAAGTGAGTCGCGAAAAACAAGACTTTTCTGCAAGTCTTTCAGCGAGAATGCTGTCTGTCCGCACTTTTCTTCCAACTTTGAGCGCAATCCGTAGAGTGAGGCAAGATGTTCGTTAGAATGAATCTGCTCCGCCGCCTGCATACCTATTGATATATACTTTGCTGCCGAATCTGTCTGGTTCAGTACAAGAAAATTCTCCGCAAGTGAGATACAAGGAGTGAGCCAATGCCACACATCACCAGTGCTTTGACCCACAGTGAAGGCTTTACGGAAGTTGTCTGTGGCAGAATTGATCTTGCCCAGATGTTCATCCAACTCGCCAAGATGTGTATAGCACAGACATATACCAACTGTATTCTCTGCTTCGCGGTTCTTTTCCATTGACCTGTTGTAATAAACCCTTGCAGAATCCAGCTGTCCCTGACTCTCTTTGATTGAACCAAGATTAGCAAGGTTTATTGCCTGACCAGTGCCACTGCCAAGGTCAGTTTCTCCCTGTAAAGCCTGACGTAGATGTTTCTCTGCAGCCTCGCTATTACCAATCGAGAGGAAGATATTGCCAAGTCCGTTGAGTGAGCGAACACGGTTTTTCTTTGCAGTAAAGGACTGCTTGTCGGAATATTCATCACACAAGTCAAGCGCCTGATAGTGAAGATCAGACGCTTCGTTTAGAGCGCCTAAGCGTCGGAAGTTCGTGCCTTGATGATTGAGTGCAATCACCCATTGGATAGTATCGCCTATTTCCTGCGACATCTGGATACATGAGTCATGAACGGCAATGGCTTCTTCAAAATCACTCGTATTTCGCAGACTGTTTCCGCGACTTTGCATTTCCTCAATGATTTTGATTTTTGTACTGTCACGTTGATCAAAAGTACCAATAGTTTTATGACATCCAGAAAAAATGAATGTCAACAATAGCATAAATATCAATACTTTTTTTCCCGTTCTTCTCATAACTACATATCTTCACCTAAGACGAACACTATGGTTCTTATCTAAATGCAAAGATAAAGAAAAAATGCATAACAAAATATTGAAATGCGTGAAATTTCCTGTTTTTGCGCAATTTATCCTACAAAATGACTGAAATATCCTAATAAATGCGCAATTTGTACCTATGCTTTTCATTTTTTCTTCGTAATTTTGCATACGAAATATTTAGGAAATTTGAATATTACGAAATACATTCCCATGCACATATAAATAATGTGTAAGTAAGATACATTTAGTAGTGAGTATAAAATTCTATGTAGAAAAGATGGAGGAAAGTGTTTCCGTTTTCTCTTTCCCCATTATGCAGAGCAGGGAGCAGTGATGCTGTCTGCTCTTTTTTTTAGGTTGTAAATTTCCATGTAAAAAGGATGGAAATTCTATCCCTTATTATTTTGTTTTTGCCGTTTCTGTCCCCGTTTTCGTTTTTTTTTCGTACTTTTGCCAATGGAAGAAAAGCGAAAAGAAAAATGAAGTATGTAGATGTCATATTGCCTCTCCCTTTGGAAGGTCTTTTCACCTATGCTCTGCCGAAGAATCAGCAGAGTAGGGATTTGTTTGGGCATCGCGTACTTGTTCCCCTTGGTCGTTCATTGACCTATACAGCAATGGTGGCTCGTTGTCATGATGAAAAGCCTGAATTTGAAGTCCGCGAGATTCTGGGTGTACTTGACGAATCGCCAATGCTCCTTCCACAGCAGTATAAACTTTGGTCGTGGATAGCCGACTATTATATGTCGCCTATTGGTGAAGTATATAAAGCAGCGTTGCCTTCTGGACTGAAAGCAGAAGACGGATATAAGCCACGAACAGAGACTTATATCGGTCTTGCAGAGAAGTTCCGTTCTGAGGAAGCAATAAATCTTGCATTCAATCTTCTTGGTCGTGCAGAAAAACAGCTCAAAGCATTTGTAGAGTTCCTTGCCTTGTCGCATTGGGATTCTATTGAAGGCAATGAACCACAGGACGAAATAAAGGAAATCACGCGCGAAGAACTGATGAATGTCAGTAAGTCGGCTGCTCCTGTTGTCAAGGCCCTTTGCGATCGAGGTATTCTCTATACCTATCAAGTGGAAGTAGGGCGTTTGGGAAATGGGGGAGAACCTCAACCTGAGAATATCCGTCAGTTGAACGAAGCACAGAGTGACGCATTCAATCAGATTAAGCTTCAGTTCATGAAGCGACCTGTGGTGTTGCTGCATGGAGTCACTTCTTCGGGTAAGACAGAACTCTACATGCATCTGATTCAGCAGACAATCGATCGTGGAGAACAGGTTCTTTATCTTCTTCCTGAGATTGCTCTTACTGTCCAGATTATGCAACGCTTACAACGTGTGTTTGGCAATCGGCTTGGAATATTTCATTCTAAATACAGCGATGCTGAGCGTGTGGAGATTTGGAAAAAGCAGATGGGCAAGAATCCGTATGATGTAATTCTTGGTGCGCGTTCAGCCGTATTCCTCCCATTCCAGAGACTTGGACTTGTCATTATTGACGAGGAACACGAGACATCCTTCAAGCAACAGGATCCAGCTCCTCGCTATCATGCTCGTTCGGCAGCAATAATGCTCGCCCAGATGTATGGTGCAAAGACTTTGCTTGGAACAGCAACTCCTTCGATGGAGAGCTATTATAACGCTCAGCAAGGTAAATACGGATTGGTGGAATTGACCACTCGCTATAAAGGTATTGAACTTCCGGAAATAGAGGTTGTAGATGTGAAAGATCTCCGTCATAGGAAGATTATGCGCGGGGGACCATTCTCGCCTCAACTGATAAAGGCAATGCGTGAGGCACTTGATGACAACAAGCAGATAATCCTTTTCCAAAATCGTAGAGGATACTCGCAGATGGTGGAATGCAAGACATGTGGATGGGTTCCTCATTGTGTCAATTGCGATGTAGCCCTTACCTATCATAAGTCGCTCAGTATGCTCACTTGCCATTATTGCGGATATACCTACCCAATACCTATGGAATGTCCTGCGTGCGAGAATAAGGACTTGAAGGGAAAGGGATATGGAACAGAGAAGATAGAAGACGAGATACAGATGCTCTTCCCTGATGCGCGTGTGGCACGAATGGACCTTGATACAACTCGTACACGCAACGCATACGACCGAATAATAGGTGATTTTTCATCAGGAAAGACAAATGTGCTCATCGGAACACAGATGGTTTCAAAAGGATTGGATTTTGACCGAGTTTCTGTTGTTGGCATTCTTGATGCCGACACAATGCTCAACTATCCTGATTTCCGTGCCTATGAGCATGCGTTTATGATGATGGCTCAGGTTAGTGGTCGTGCAGGAAGAAAGGGTGGACGAGGAAAGGTGTTCCTCCAGACACGCAATGCAGAACTGCCGCTTATTTCTCAGGTGGTGAGAAATGATTATGCGTCTTTTTACAAGGATTTGCTTGAAGAACGCCAGATGTTCCACTATCCTCCATTCTACCACCTTATTAATATTAATCTGCGTCACACGCGCGAGGATGTTGTTGAAGGAGCGGCAATAGAAATGGCCGGTCGTCTGCGTCAGTGGTTTGGGGCGAGAATACTCGGTCCGGACAAACCGTCTATTGCTCGTGTCAAGCAGCAGAACATCCGAAAGATTGTAATCAAATTGGAGAATAAAATAGACCTGGCACAAGTACGATTATACTTACGCCAGGCCCAGAAGCAATTGCTCGAAGACAAACGATATGCAACATTGCAAGTGTTCTACGATGTTGACCCGTTATAAATACGAACAAAAGCCGATTAAATAGTATCCGCCGCCTTTATAGCATAGATGATTTTGCTGTGTGTACAATGTTCCTTGTACTCTTTTGAAGTAATGTTTATTACATCACTCGAATTAGGTTTTGCCATCTTGCAAAATGATTCCTCGTATTCATCCGTATTCTCAGGGTTTACCTCTTTAACATATTCATATGTCGTAGATGCGTGGCTATTGACAATATCAACGCATGTTTCCCCAATGTTGGCATTGCCCGTACCTCCACGCCAAAATGCCTGATGATGCTTCAGATCCAACTGCATTGGATGGTATGAGTCCGGAAAACTCAATGCGAGATGGAGATGTTTTACTCCGTCAATATTACCATTTTCGTCAGCAAGTGTGAAAAGGAACGTACTGATATTTTCTATCTGGTCAGAAAGTTCCGATTCAGTTACTACATTAAAGGCGAGAAGTTCAAATATTCCATCATTATCAACATCTACAAGTCTCAGGTTTGCTCCTGGTCTTGACAATGTATATACTACCTGCTTTGCTTCTAACGAGCTCCATATTCTTGCGCTCTCTCCTAAACTACCTTCAGCATCGAAGATAGAATAAGCTCTGTTATGCCCGAATAGACTGACCTCTCCATCATTGTTTGTTATCATGAATTCCTCAATTTCCTGGTAACTGATAGTCTTCATCTCGGGATCAACACCAAAGAAGCCATTGATGATATTGGCATTTGGGTCGTACACTTGCCACTTGTTAAATATGGCAATGAAAGTTGAGTCGTTCTGTTGCACTAATTGGTGCAAAGTGGTTTCTTCGTCCAATCCCTCCAGAATCATTGCCGTCAACTGGTCAATAGGCGATGACCCTAATTGCATATTCGCTTCACCCTCGGTAGAGTACAGTTCCATTGGATAGACTTCGCTGAATACAGATTGTGTTTCTTCTGTCTTGCGTGTGAAAGGGAACGACTCCTGATTGGAAATTGTTTTACCATAGAGAGTTGTTTCCACAGGTTTTGAATCGTCCTTACCATTTATATTACTGATAAGGCAACTATCTGACTCCCAATTGAAGACATAACTATATTTGGCGCTGTCATTATTCAATGTAAACTCGCCCTCAGTGATATTTGTGATATAGTCGAGTCCCTCCCGATATTGCGTTTTTATCGTTAGGTTGCTTGCCTGTGGAATATATTTGGCAAACCATTCCTCTGTGGCCTGCTTTCCTTGAGTTTCAATCCTCTCTTGCAATTCTGTGTCGTAGTGATAGTTGGCACATGCAGAAAGCAATACACTGATAGCAAGAAAAATGAATAGTCTTTTCATAGCGGTTATCTTTTGGCTACAATCTTCTTAATTAAAACTCCTGCCAGCCTTTCATATCCATAATCTCGGTCAGTCCTTCTGGATTGAGATATTTACCGGCTTCATCGCTTGGTTCAAGATGGTCAAAATCCTTTCCAATCATCGCTTGACCTTCTTCGTCAAATTCGTAGATAGGTTTGTCGGCTTCCTCGTCCCATCCAACAATTCTCATGCTGTTGTATGCAATAGAATATACCTTACTGTCCTTCATCAGGTATGCTGTAAATTCCTTGCCACGGTTTTCCACAATGTTAAGGAGGTACTTGTCACCGACATACATTTTCCACAAAGCCGCTCCTGGAGCAGGATATACAGTTGACAATAGGTGCTCAAGTTTGTTGCCATTTACTGTGAAAATAGCACGAGCATTACCGTATGCCTCTTTCTTGTTCACGAGGAATACTTCCGCCTTTCCGTCTTTGTCGATATCATAGCAAAGATAACTATCAGGCTTTACATTTTCTATTAGTTCAATGTCATTCCATGCACGAAGAGCCTCTTTCTTCGAAACAGGCAGTTCTGTTGAAACACTCTCTTCAGCATTTACTTCGCTTACTACAGTCGAATCTGCAGTATTCTCAACCTTTGCAGATTCTTCTCCTTTTGCGCTCTTGCCTGTACACGCCACAATTGCAAAAGCAATAGTTAATAGTAAAAAGATATTTTTCATTACTTGATGGAATTAAATAATACAATTTTCGTTTACAAATATACAAATAATTCATTATTCCCCCAAAGGAATGGGGATTTTTTATTTCAGACAATTTGTATATAAACAAAAAGAGTCAGGACGAATCCCGACTCTTTGATTTGTATCTAATGTAATTGTATATTAGAATGTAAGCTCAACACCGATACCAGCAACGCGGTTTGAACGGGTGAAGTCATTGATGCTGCCCGAAGCATCTGCTGTTTCCTGCTTGTAGTGTTCGTACTTAGTCTTGAAATAAGCAGCCTGAACAGCTACCTTGTCATTTATCTGGTATTTTGCACCAAGACCATATGACCAAGAACTTGTAACGAACGAGAGGTCGCTCATGTACTCATCAGTGAGACCATAGCGTGTGAACTGAATACCTGCACTGACAGTGAGCTTCTGGATTGGGTCGTACTCGATACCTCCGAGATACTCTCGTGTGCCTTTGTCAAGCAGTTCCTGCTTATTGCCATACTTCTCAGCCTGCTTGTCGAAGAAATAGTGGAGACCACCATTTACACGAACATTTGGAAGAACACTCCACTGTGCACCTACTGTGAAGAGTGCTGGAGAATCCTCGCGAACAGACTTGCCATCCTGGAACTGGTTAACAGCCTCGATTGCCATAGCCTCCTTAAGAGTTGACTTGTTCTTCATAGACATCTTTGTCTTGAACTCATATTTTGCAGCGAAGTTGAAATTGCCAATCTTATAGTCAACACCGATAATTGGAGCAACACCGAAACCAGTCTGGTCGCACTGGAGGTTCACACCATCACGATATACCTCAAGAGCATTAATCTTTGGCATTGCAGCAGAGAGCTGCTTGTATTGTGTAAGGTATGGCTCTGGAGTATATTCGCCATATTGGCTATAGAGTGCTTCCAGTTTTGCGTAATTTGCATTAATACCATCAAGGAACGAACCGAAAGGAACATTGCCGTTTACAGTGATGTCCTCTATCTTTGCCTTGTAGCTTGCTGTGCCATAGAGTGCGCGAAGACCTCCATATACAGAAAGATTGTCAGTAACCTTATATGCAGCACCGAGTGTCAAACCAAAATAGAACTGACTACCTTGCATATAATAACCTGCATTGTAAGTCTGAGCACCTAATGAGTTGAGTGCATATGCAATCTTACCAACAGCCGACTCAAAAGAACCGAGACCATCAGCAAATTCACACTTACCACCGCCACCTGTAACAGCGAAGTTGAGCTGGAATGACCACTTGCCAGTGTTGTATGCAGCCTGTACTGATGGAATGATAGGAGCTTTGGCTGTACCCTTATATGTCTTTGTTGTTGCCCCGTTGTTTTCAGCTCCCATTGCGAAGAGAGGGTTTGTTGTCTCAATTGTACGAGTCTGGAATGCAGCCTGCCAATTGAAACCGAAATGGAATCCTTCACCCAAGAATGCTACACCAGCAGGGTTGGAATAAACTCCGTCAAGACCGATTGCTGCTTCGCGAGCAGGATTGCGGAGGAAAGAAACGCTCTGATTTGTGTTTGTCAAAATACCACCAGCCATTGCGCTGAGGGTTGAAGAAGCGAACAGAATTGTTGCGCAAATTTTCTTAAAAGTTGTCATTATTAGAACAAAATTAGTTTGTATTTCGTTGCAAAGGTACTAATAATGCACAAAATAACCAAAAATGAGTAGAGAAATTTTGCTCAAAAACTGTAAAATTGTGCGACAACTTGATTTATCTCACGCGGAATTCGTCAAAATACATCCATGGCGTCTGTCCTCCACGAAGATAATCAGTAGGGATAAGTCCTGGTTTTTCGGCTACCACTTTGACAAAACGAACCTTCTGCACAGGGAAATCCAGATTGATATTTATCTTCTTAGGCAATTTGCTGAACACCTGATCGTCTGGCAATGTTCCGTGTTCCATAATAGTGTAGTTCTCACCATCAGTGCTACCATAGATACTTACCTTGCGAGGAGCGGCAACGGTCATATTGCAGTTTGAAAGCGAACCAAGTGTGATGCCACTTATTTCCGTTTCCTGTCCAAGGTCAACAACAAACTCGGCATCTTTATCATACCATCCCGCCCATTCAAAATCAGAATGGCGCTCACTACCACGAATACCATTTGTCAGAACATAACCATATCCGTTTGTACATCCGACAGCCTTCACATCGCAACCTTTTGCCTTACTGTCAACAAGTGTGAGCGTGAGGAGTTGTCCTTTCTTCTTCTTGTCCTTGAATGTAGCAGCCTCAATCTTTTCTATTTTACTGTCTTTCGAAATAATGAGGCCCTTTTCTGGGTTGTAGAGTTCCGAATCTACCGTTGGTTCATTACCATCGGTGGTATAGCGTATCTCTACATCCGGACGCTCACAAGTCAGCGATACTGCCAGATTACCGTCCTTCGGCATAACCTTATGCTGTATATTGTTGAACGAAGGGGCATAGATGGCGCCTCTTTTCCAAAGAACCGACAGAATGGAGTTCAACCCCTTGAAGAATCCTTCCCAGTTGCTTATGCCTTTCGTGCGCCATGCATTATCGGCAATAGCCATCACACGAGGGAAGAGCAGATACTCCACATCGTGTTCGTCCTTACAGAACTCTGTCCATAGCGAACCTTGTATTCCCTTCAACTGATTTTCCAATTGAGGTGACCAGTCTTCTGCCACTGGTTCGTATGTATAGCAATCTTTCAGGGTGTTATTGCCAAAATAGGTGTATGGCTCAAACCACTGTGGACCTTGATAGCGAATAAGGTAGAGTTTCTGTCCAGGGGTGAGAACAAACTCTCGGCCATTCTCGCGAGCGTCTTTTATTGCAGCCTGCCCCATTCCTCTCCAACCGAAGATAGTGATATCCTCCTTTGGATGGCCCATGGTCACTTCATCCCAACCAATAGCTTTTCTGCCCTTGCTCTTAAGATAGGAAATCATTCTGTCCATGAAATAGCCTTGCAGATTCTCCTCGTCCTGAATTCCTTCGCGTTTCATTAGTTCCTGACAACGAGGACAAGCCTTCCAATGCGATTTCTCCGCCTCATCTCCACCTATATGTATATATTTAGAAGGAAAGACCTCCAAAACCTCATCAAGGATATCCTGCAAGAAACCATAAACCTTCTCATTTCCGGCACAGTAGATGATGCTTGCGTCCTTGCCGCCTATTCCCGGTAGTACACCAATGAATCTGTCACCCATCGTCGGACAGGTCATCTCTGGATAAGAGGCAATAGCAGCCACACTGTGGGCAGGCATCTCAATCTCAGGAATTACTGTCATTCCGCGTTTAGAGGCATATGCAACAATCTCTTTCAGTTCCTTCTGAGTGTAGAATCCGCCCACTGGTGTTGGCTCACCTTCTTTTGGGTTCTCACGGTTAGGAAAAGGGGTATCGCGTTCCACACGCCATGCACCAACCTTTGTCAGTTGTGGATATTTCTTTATCTGCATCCTCCAACCGTTGTCATCGGTGAGGTGAAGATGCAGATTGTTGATTTTCACTTGCGAGGCGATATCAATAATCTTGAGGATTTCATCCTTTGGAATATAGCAGCGCACCACATCAAGCATCAATCCACGATATTCAAAACGCGGTTTGTCGCTTATGCTGAGACATTGCAGTTTGTTGTCCTTCGACTGACGGACAATTTGCCTGAGAGTCTGCTGACCATAGTAGAAACCTTTCTTTGTAGATGCTGTTATAGTGACTTTCTTTGGGGTGATGTCCAGTTTGTATCCTTCCTCGGGAATTGAAGGGTCTGTAGCCTTCTTTGCCTTTGTGTAGCTCCAACTGTTGGACATAGTATAAACCTCGGATGAGTAGGTGATACTCTCCGGTTGAGGAATGATGTTGTACTCGGCTTGACCAAAGCACACAAATGGCATCATCGCCAGGAAAATCAAAAATTTACGCATGTTATTATGATATTTTGCGTTAGCGGCCCTCTCCCTAAAGGGGAGAGCGGGGTGAGAGGCTTTTATTCTATAGGGTCATCATACTTCTTCTTCATTGCCTTCAGTTTCTTGTGCATATCCTTCTGCACCTTTGCATAGGCAGGGTCGTTGTAGATGTTGTGCATCTCCTGTGGGTCGTTCTTCAGGTCGAACATCTCCCATTCGTCAATGTCATTATAGAAATGAATGAGTTTGTAGCGGTTTGTGCGAACACCATAATGACGCTTTACCATATGCTCTGCAGGGAACTCATAGAAATGGTAGTAGATGGCATCACGCCACTTGCCGATGGTCTTCTCGCCCTTGAGCAATGGTACGAGGCTCTCGCCTTGGATATCTGAAGGAATCTTTGCTCCTGCCATATCGAGGAATGTAGGGGCGTAGTCAATGTTCTGCACCATCTCTGTCACATCTCCACGACGCTTGTATCCGTCAGGCAGACGCATGAGCAATGGGGTGTTGAGGCTCTCTTCATACATGAATCGCTTGTCGAAGAAACCGTGCTCACCCATATAGAATCCCTGGTCGGATGTATAGACAACAAGTGTATTCTCAAGCATTCCGTTGTCACGAAGATAATCGAGCAATCGGCCAACATTGTCATCCAACGACTTAGTCACCTTTGCATAATCGCGCATATATCGTTGGAACTTCCAGTTCACCAGTGCCTCACCCTCAAGATGCTGACGCTTGAAGTCGCATGAGAGGGAGTCGTAGAATACCCAGTATTTCTGCTGGTCTTCCTTACTGAGTCGTTCCACATATGCCAGGTAGTTGTCCGACAGACGACTGGTGTCACCTGGCAGATAGGCTTTGTTGTCATAGATGAGGTCCATATCGTGATCGCTGGCAATGCTCATCTCTTGCTGTTGAGCAGCAATGCGACCTTCGTGGTTATCCCAGAAGTTTGCAGGCATCTCGAATGTCTGGTCTTCGTATTCGCGGATATACTTCAGCTCTGGCAACCAGTCGCGATGACAAGCCTTCTGGTGGACGAAGAGGATGAATGGCTTCTCCTTGTCGCGGTTTTCCATCCATTCAATGGCTTTGTCGGTGATGACATTGGTGCAGTAGCCTTGCTCAATGCTCTTCGTACCGTCACTGTGGTGGAAGGTTGGATTGTAGTATTCGCCCTGACCGGTAAGGATGTCCCAATGGTCGAAACCTGTTGGAGTGCTCACCAAGTGCCATTTGCCAATGAGTGCTGTCTGGTAGCCTGCTGCCTGCATCAGTTTTGGCATTGTCTGCTGACTACCATCGAATATTCCATGCTCATTGTTCGTGAAACCGTTCTTATGGCTATGCTTTCCTGTTAGCATACAGGCACGCGAAGGACCAGAGAGCGAGTTTGCCACAAAACTGTTGCGGAACAGTACTCCATCATGTGCTATACGGTCGAGGTTTGGTGTCTCGATAGGACTGTTGCCGTAGGCCGACAGCATCTGTGCCGTATGGTCATCGGTCATGATGTACACGATGTTTGGGCGTTCGCCCTGTGCCATTGAACTCAGAGCGCTAAGCACCAATGAACTTGTAAGATAGATTTTCTTGTCCATATTATTGTCTTTATTTTGGCATTGTTATTGGGAACAAATCGCTGTTCCGGTGTTCTTTCTTAATTATCTCCACCATCTGCTCCACAATCTCTGGATGCTCTGCAGCGATGTCATTGTCCTCGTGGATATCGGTGGCGAGGTTGTAGAGCGAAGGTATGCCTTTCTTCACCACCATCTTCCAATCGCCCATGCGAACACCAAACTGGTCGGTTTCGTTAAACTCCCAGAAGAGGTATTCATGCTGCATCTGCTCGCCCTTATCAATGAGGGTAGGCACGAACGATATTCCATCGAATGTATCATCATTGCCGTTGAGGTATTTCTTTGGGAATCCCTTCACACCTGCCAGTTCGCAGAATGTCGGCATCACATCATAGAACGCAATCTGCTGGTCTTCTTTCTGTCCCTCAGCCACATGTCCCGGCCATCTCACGATGAATGGCACTCGTATGCCACCCTCGTAGCACTGACGCTTCAAACCACGCAGTTTGCCGTCTCTACCGAAGAACTCCGGGTCAGCGCCACCTTCTTCGTGAGGTCCGTTGTCGGATGTGAAAATCACTATTGTGTTCTCGTCAAGCCCCTTCGCTTTCAGTAGGGCCAGCACCTCACCGACATAGGTGTCGAGGCGGTTTATCATTGCCGCAAACTGAGCATGCACATGTTCACTCGGATGATAGCGCGATGGTTCCTCTCCGCCCCAGGTGCGGTCCCAGAAGAATCGTTTCTTGTAACTCTCAAACAGCGAGTCCTCTGGCTGTGCCAACTCTGCGTGGGGTAGGGTGTAGGTCAGAATGCCGAAGAATGGTTGTCTGCCGTCTTGCTTTCCAATCCATTCCATCGCTTTCTGGTGAATCATATCTGCCGAGTACTGTGTACGCTTGAAGTAATCCTTTCCCACCATCGGGTATTTGATATTCTCCTCCATCACTTCGCGCTTCACCTCAGTATCGCCTGCAGCCTTGCTGTAACTGTTCAGGAAGTTTGGGTAGTAGGCATGAGCCTGAAACTGGCAGATGTAGCCATAGAATTCGTCCACACCGCGCTTGTCGGGAGTTGAGGCGCTACCCTCATAGCCGCCGGCCCATTTGCCAAACATTCCCGTGGTGTAGCCCGCCTGTTTCATTATCTCAGGCAGGATGATATGGTTTGGGTCATAGGGATGCTGTCCCACAACGGCAAAATCCTCATTCTCGCCATACATCACCTTAGCTGCCTTTGGCCAGTATTCCTTGTTTCCACGCACCTCCGTGTGACCAGTATGCTGACCGGTCATCAGCGATGCTCTCGATGGAGCACTCACCGGGGCTCCGGCATATGCTTGTGTGAAGAGCATACCCTGTGCTGCCATCTGGTCGAGACAAGGTGTGGAGATATACTTCTGTCCATAGCAACCGAGGTCGCCATAGCCCATGTCATCGCACATTATGAAGATGATGTTCGGCTGCTGGGGTTTCTGTTTTGCCTTTGCCAGCACCGGAGTGACCGCCATCATAAGCGCAGCTGAAGAGAGAAGTTCTTTTTTCATATCGGGTAGATTCTTATGCCATTTGTATTGGCCAACGCATGTTATGCAAATATGTAATAGATACCATGCAAAGATACATATTTATTTTATAACCACCAAAAATCCATCCCGAAAACAACATTTCATTGCCATTTATTTGGATAAATGGATTAAACCGAGTATATTTGCCAATGGATTACTAAAAACCTAAACAAAACCGATTATGGCAAAGTATGTCATCGCCCTCGATCAGGGCACTACCAGTTCCCGTACAATCATCTTCAACCACGATGGAGAGATTTGCTCCGTGGCTCAGAAGGAGTTCACTCAGATTTTCCCTCAACCGGGTTGGGTGGAGCATAACCCTCATGAGATTTGGTCATCGCAGGCTTCTACAATAGCCGAGGCTGTGGCATCAATAGGTATTGAAGGACCCGACATTGCAGCAATTGGCATCACCAACCAACGCGAGACGACAATAGTATGGGACGCTGAGACGGGCGAACCTGTCTATAATGCCATCGTGTGGCAGGATGGGCGTACATACGACTATTGCAACGGACTTATTGCCGATGGCTTGACTGATAAGATTCGCGAGAAGACAGGACTCATCCTCAATCCATATTTCTCGGGTACGAAGATTCGTTGGATTCTTGAGAATGTGCCGGGTGCTCGTGCTAAGGCTGAGGCTGGAAAACTGCGTTTCGGTACTGTCGACTCGTGGCTTGTGTGGAACCTCACCAAAGGTGATGTGCATGTCACCGATGTGTCGAATGCATCTCGCACGCTCCTTTTCAACATCCACACCCTTGAATGGGACGAGGAACTGCTTCGTTTGTTTGACATCCCTGCAAGTATGCTTCCTGAGGTGAAGGCGAGTTCGGAGGTGTATGGCAATACCCGTCCGACAATGTTTGCTTATCCTATACCGATTGCTGGCATTGCTGGCGATCAGCAGGCGGCACTCTTCGGACAGATGTGTACCGAACCGGGTTCGCTCAAGAATACCTACGGCACGGGTTGCTTCATGCTCATGAACACCGGCAAGGACGCCATTCTCTCGAAGAACAATCTCCTTACCACCATCGCTTGGCAGATTGGCGATGAGGTGACCTACGCTCTCGAGGGTTCCATCTTTGTGGCGGGTTCGGTCATTCAGTGGCTTCGCGACGGACTGAAGATTGTTGATGCTTCGCCTGACACAGAGGCAATGGCTGAGAGTGTGGAGGATAATGCGGGTGTTTATTTCGTTCCAGCACTGACTGGTCTTGGTGCTCCGTATTGGGACACTCGTGCCAAGGGAATAATCGTTGGTATCACTCGCGGCACTACTCAGGCTCATATCGCTCGTGCTGCCCTTGAGGGAATAGCCTTCCAGACTATGGATATCGTGAATGCCATGCAGCAGGATGCGGGTATTCCTCTCGGTGCATTGAAGGTGGACGGTGGTGCTTCGCGCAACAACTACCTGATGCAGTTCCAGGCCGATATCCTCGCTACTGATGTTGTTCGTCCTACCTGTGTGGAGACAACAGCGAAGGGTGCGGCTTATCTCGCCGGACTGGCTGTTGGATTCTGGAAGGATGTCGAGGAGATAAAGTCGCAGTGGGCCATCGACCGCACCTTTACCCCTTCGGCTCACCCTGAGCGTATTGCCGGTTTGAAAGCCGGTTGGGCCGACGCCATCACCCGCTCCCTCTCAAAATAGCCCTTTAACCCTAAACCTTTAACCCTAAACCCTAAACCTAAAATAGTATGTCTGCGGAATTGATTCACAATTGCATTCTCGAGTTCTTTGGAACTCTCGTTCTCGTTCTTATGGGTGATGGCGTGTGCTGCGCCACATCTTTGAATAAATCCAAGGCACAGGGTGCCGGATGGGTTGTCGTTGCCCTTGGCTGGGGCTTTGCCGTGATGTGCGGTGTGTTTGTCGCACATGATTCGGGCGCACATCTCAACCCTGCCGTTACCATCGGACTTGCCACAGCCGGACAGTTTGCCTGGGGCGAAGTTGTACCTTATATCATTGCCCAGATGATTGGCGGTTTCTGCGGTGCCGTAGTGGTTTATCTGTTCTATATCGACCATTTCAAGGTAACAGAAGACCAGGCAACGAAACTTGGAGTGTTCTGTACAGCACCGACCTTCCGTAATGCGTGGAACAATGTCTTCTGCGAGGCCGTCGCCACCTTTGTGCTTTTGATGGGAATATTCTGCTTCGGTACTTATGGCAGTGCCACAGCCGTTGTGAATATAGGTGCCGACTCTGCCCTTCCTGTCACCTTCCTCATCATGGCAATCGGTATGTCGCTTGGTGCCACAACGGGTTATGCCATGAATGCAGCCCGCGACCTTGCCCCTCGCATTGCTCATGCCCTTCTTCCTATCCCAGGCAAGGGCAGTTCCGATTGGGGATATTCATGGGTTCCTGTGGTTGGTCCTATCATTGGCGCCGTCCTCGCCGCTGTGGTATTCAATGCTATTTATGTGTAATCCCTTAGGGGCATTCGTCTGGCCATGGACAAGGGGTGCCGTCCTTGAAGTGTGGACGCTGGGCTGAGACGCTACGGAGATAATTGCCGAGTTGCTTGGATAGTTTGTTGACGATATGCGGCTTCCTTGCGGACAGATCATTCTGCTCACTGATATCGCTCGTAATGTTGTATAACTCCTTTCGGCCGGTCTTGTAGTCGTAGATGAGTTTCCATTTCCCCTGGCGGATGGCGCAATTGAGACTGATGCCCGGTCCGGCATTGTCCCAGATATTCGGGAAGTTCCACACTAAGAAGCGGTTTTTCTTGGTCTTTTTACCCTTCAGCAATGGTACGAAACTCATGCCGTCGATGCTCTGCGGAACGGAATAGTCACGAATACCCGCCATTTCGAGGATGGTAGGGTAGAAGTCCTCAATGAGGATATAGTCGTTGCAACGAGTGTTGTCCTTTGTTGTTCCCGGCCAAGAGACAATCATCGGTTCGCGTATGCCTCCCTCATAGAGCGAACCCTTACCGCAACGAAGTGGGGCGTTTTGAGTGTAGAGCGGTTCGTCTCGCCAGTAGTTGCCGGTGGCATATCCACCATTGTCGCTCATAAAGATTATTATGGTGTTGTCGGCCTCACCACTACGGTCCACCCAATCGAGAATATCGCCCAGACTCTTGTCCATTCCCTCCACAAGCGATGCATAGGCCGCCTCCTTTGCTGACAGACCTTTGGCAATGTATTTGTCATAATAGCGCATGTCCCGTTCAATAGGTACATGAACGGCATAATGCGACATATAGAGATAGAACGGACGGTCAGTCTCCTTGTTCCGCTCCAGTTCGGCAACAGCCTCCTCGGTCAATGCCTCGGTAAGGAATTTCCCCGAGCCCCAGTATTTCTGCAGATGAGGAATAGCAAAGAGGCTTGTGGGGTTGCCCTCCTTATCAAAACCATAATTCCGTTCGCTTAGATAAGTTGCCGGTCCACCACCCGCATGCCCACCGATGTTTGTCTCAAAACCCCAGTTCAGCGGTTCCTCGCCAGGAGTGCCCAATGCTCCCCAATGAGCCTTACCCACATGGATGGTGTGATAGCCAGCCTCGCGAAGCAGTTCCACAAACGATGTAGCGTAATAAGTCTGTTCCGTTCCATTTGAAGGACATATGCCATTGACATTCCAAGCAGGCACATCTACCAGCGAGTCCTTGTCATCGGTACTCTGCCCACGACGAAGAGTCCAGTTTGTCACTCTGTGACGAGCAGCATTTGAACCCGTCATCAAACTGCAACGACTTGGAGAACTGATTGGTGAGGCATAAGCCTGAGTCATCATCACTCCCCGCTCGGCCAACCGTTCCATATTGGGAGTTTCGTAGCGGTTGTTCAGAGGCGTGCGTTCCGTGTGGAAGGGGAGGGAAGTATCCTGCCACCCCATATCATCCACCATGAAGAGGATGATGTTAGGTTGCTTCTGGGCAAAGACAGAGCCCGGGAGCAACGAAAGGAGAAGAGGGAAGTAAGAATTCATACTAATAGGCCCTCGGTTGAAACCTCGGGAACTGTGACTATTCTTTTGTTGTGAGGAATTTGTCAACGAGGAGGTAGGCAGGAGTCAACTTAGGGGCAGTGAAAGCACGGACGGCCTTGAAACGGAGAAGGAAGAGGTCCTTTGTACCACTGATGGTCTCCTTATCGCCGACATTGACGAAAGTAGGATAAAGAGCCTTTGTACCATCTGTGTGCAGACGGTCGTTGGTCATATTGAGCATATTGCCCACAGCCAAAGGTTCCACCTTCTCGAAACGCATGTCTTTCTCAGAGTAAGGAATCTCCATGCTCAATGCATTCACAGCATCGAGACTGTCACCCTTCACGGTGATGATGATATCCTCGCCTGCTGCATATTTGCTCTTGTCGAACGATGCAGAGAGGTTGCCATATACATAGTTGCCGTCAGCATGGATTCCACCCTCGAGCTTTGTGGCAACTTCCGAGATGTCGTAGGCATCGATAAGACCATTGCCGTTGAGGTCGCCCTTGCTCACATATCCCTCGAAATCAGAGTCGCCCTTCTTCAAACCAGTGTAGTTGAGGTAAGAGGTGAGGTCGGCATCATCAATCTTACTGTCCTGATTGATGTCGCCAGGGATATAGACCTTACTATCGGCAGTGCGGAAGACGAAAATCTCACGACCAGCGACATAGTTGCCACGACTCTTGTTTATTGTCATACGGATGTAGCGGATTTCAGGATTTCCCTCGAAACGGACAATCTTCGTGGAGTCGTTAGGTTCCCACGAATAGTTGCCACAGTCAGTGTAGTTCTTTCCATCAGAACTAACCTCAATCTGACATTCGAGAATTGTTCCATTGCCACCACCCTCACGAGGCAGATATTGGAGATTGTCAACAGCAGTAGTGCAATGGAGGTCCATCGTGAGGACATAAGGATTGCCATCTTTGTCCATATCATCAAACCAGATATCTCCGCCAGTCTGGAAGTCGAAGAGGCGAGAAACCTCATGGTCAATATCAACAGGACCGTTTACTGTTCCAGTGATACCTGTAATCGCCAGTTCCAGAGGGTTGTCCTTCGTTGTGGCAGTGAGATTAGTCCAGTCGGAATGGCCATCGGCATTCACGGCACGCACCTTGAACTCATGAGTAGTCTGAGGCCTGAGGTCACCGAAGGTGAGATGAGTGTCGCGGATTGTAGAGTACACTTGACCATCGTAGAGAATCTCGTAGTAGTCGGCATTCTCCACCTTCTGCCATGATGGAGTGAGCGAATAAGGAGTGTTGTCGTCATCCTTGACAGAGAAGTCTGTAGGGATATTGATAGCCCCATGCTTAGAAACCAACTGAGCAGGGCGGTTGAACTCCACACCATCGATGACGAGAGATAATCCACCACGGACATCAATAGCAGTGGTATGCACCCATATCTGTGGGTTCTTTGTTATCTTCACCTCGGCAAACTCGCTGCCCGGAGTAGCAAAACGATTGAGGTTTGGTACCTCATTATAATAATAGGTATTCTCGTTCTCCATCAGTTCCTTCTCCGAGAAGACCTCGCGAAGTTTTGTCTTGCCTACACTGACTTTTCGAGGACGAATTGTTGAATTGACGAGGAAGGTGTAATCCCCGACGGTTTGGAATTGATTATGAGGTGCTCTTCCTATTGTTATTGTCAGACTACCCTTAGATGACAGTTGCTGAAAAATATTGAAAGAAGAGTATTCTCTTTGTTTATATGCATCAGTCTTTCCGTCATCTTGGTAAACAAAGATGCTTGTCTCCTCTGTTGATGGATAAATCTCCACGAGCATCTTGCTCTCATCAATCTGCGAAGGATTGTTGTTTGGCAGGTTCATTGGGATGATAGCACCCGGACGAACAAAGACAGGCAGTTTCCAGATAGGAGCATCGAAATTGTTCAGTATCTTTCCACCCTCGTAGGTATCGCCATTGAAGTAGTCAATCCACTGACCCTCAGGAAGGTAGATGCCGTTGCGGATGTCGTTGCCCTTCTCGTCCTCGGCAGTTGCCTGATAGATAGGAGCAACAAGGAATGAAGGACCATACATGAACTGATAGCAAGTCTTTGGCCCACGAGTATACTCGTTAGGGAAATCGATGAACATAGCGCGCATCAATGGTTTTCCACCGAAAGAAGCATCTGCCGCAAAAGTGTAGGAATAAGGCAACAGCATAGACTTCCATTTCAGGTAACTGCGGTTGATAGAAGCAGCAGGTTCGCCCATAGCCTGTGGATATTTTGGGTTAGAGCCCCAACCGTCCATGTTCAACTGCATCGGGGTGAAGGTCTTCCATTCGAAATCGCGAATGAAGACATCCTTCTGAGCACCACCGAAGATACCATCCATATCGCTCGTGATATTGCCAAGTCCCGAGAGACCAGCACCTATGTAGGTTGGGATATGGAAACGGATATACTCCCACTTGCCCCCAGTCTGGTCGCCCGACCAGATGGCACCATAGCGCTGAGTTCCTGCCCAACCGTCGAGTGTGATGATGAACGGACGAGCGTTATTGCCATAGTAAGGCATAATCTGAGCTACATCGGCAATGCCATTCAGACCGAACGAATAGCCATCGCCCACCCAAGCCACATCAGTTTTGAGTACACGCACACCTGCATCGCGAACCTCTTTGACGATATCGCGTTGGAGAAGGGCACTCACGCCCTCTACAGGATGCAGATTTGACTGAGTCCAGAGACCAATCTCCACACCTTTGCTGCGAGCATAATCGCCGAAGGATTTCAGGTTGGCGATGTTTCCGTCAAGAGTCTCTGTCTGTCCGTAGCCAGCGCCATATCCATCGTTTGGAAGAACCCAACCGAGAGGCATATCGTGAGCCTCGTAGCGATCGACAACGGCACGAGCAGAGAACTGATAGTTGTCTTTCTCGCCGTTGAGGCTCTCTTTTATTCCGCCATTGTCTTTCTGACTCTCGCGATAGTATTTGCCATCCTCAAAGAGAACGGCACGCTTGTCGCTTCCGTCATTCTCAAGCCAGTAGTCGCGATTGTAGGCATTGAGATGACCTTCATAGAAACCGAACTTTGGAAGGAGGATTGGTTCGCCCGTGAGTTTGTAGTATTGGCGAAGCAATGCCAAACCATCACCCTCACCATCATTTCCTTCTGTCATGAAGAACATATCGAGGTAGTTGGTGTCGTGAGTCAGTACAACCTCACCGTCTTTTGTCTTGCCGAAATCATAGAGACCAGGGGCGAAGGTATGGCACATCACACCATATCCACCCGTTGACCAATAGAATGGGGCAGGAGATGCCACTCCACCATCTGTCCAACTGTTGGTGTTCACAATCTCAATCTTCTCACCACGATGAGAGAAACGACCATTCTGCACACCACCACCATAATAGAATTCGTCCGGATTCTCGCTCAGGTACATTGTGTACTTACTGCGAGTGAACTCTGTTGGTCGGGTTTGCGAAACTATGGCTTTGTTATTCTTGCTGATTGTGAAAAGGCCCGTTGCCTTGTTGAAACTTACGGTTGTGGAAGATGAAGAGATGCTGACACTTTCTGAGTTCTCGCTGATGTCTGTATATACATCCCAGCCGCGTGGGTTATTCACGAGGATCTTTGCCGGAGGGTTTGCCTCAGGGTCACGAATCTCACCACCATTAGGGTCGCAGAACATACGGAATATTCCATCGGCATAGAAGTCGATGGTGATACGACCGCCGTCCTTTGTAAGTACCTCGGCTGTGGTTGAGCTCAACTGGCGAATGCCGGTAATCTGCTGTGCCTGGCTTTGGGCGAAGCAGAGGAGAAATGAAAGAGCAAAGAATAACTTCTTCATATTTTTTTGTTTTATGCCCCTGCGCGAACACGCAGGGAACAATGACTATTTTGAATTAGCCCTCCCCCTCGGGGGAGCGGGAGGGGGGCTTTTATTCTACTATAATACCGAACTCGGAACCGCCGGCGTAGTCGCGGGCGTTCTGACTGCTGAGACAATAGAAACGGATGTAACGAGCCTTCACAGGAGCAGGGAAGAACACTTTCTGCTTGTTGTACTTGCCCTTAGGGAACTCGCCGTCAACGATTGCCTCGCCCCAGTTCTGTCCGTCGTTGCTGACGAAAATCTGATAGTGCTTCACATTGGCATAGTCGCCGTCAGCGATAGGCAGATAACTGATACCTTTTATCAACTGCTGTTCACCGGCATCGAAATCAACCCAATGAGGGAACTGAGCCACGGTGACGCCATAGGCAGTAATCCATGTTGACTCAGGGTCACCATCGACCAGGTTCTCAGCCTCGCCCCAATCCGGTTCTATGCTACTTGCATATACCACCTTCAGCGGAGCCTTCTTTATGATAGGGTCAGTCACAGAAGGCTTCTCCTGAGAGAAATTTACCATTGAACGAGTGGTGAGGCTCTCATCATTATCGCCTCTTACTGGACGAATCATAAAGGCAAAGTTTGTTGCTGTCGCCTTCACACGGTCCTCCATCAGCGGACCGCCCTGACCGCATGAGTTACCACCCAATCCGTTCACCTTCGCATCGAGATGGAGGTATGTGCCATCCGACTCAGGGAGTTGGTAAGGATGCTCTGCCTCAGCCAAAGCAACATCCGAATAAGGAAGACAACTGCCAGCACCTTTTGACTCCAGTACAAACTGCAAACCGTTGCCGCTTGCATCAGTCAATGAGCACCATTTCATATCCTCGCGGTTTGCCATATCCTGTGGACGAGGGAACGGTTCAAACTGCTCAGCCACGGTTGAGTGGTAGATTCCGTGGAACGACCCCGAGCAGCGGTCGTTGTAGTTGTTGCGAGGTCCACGGCCGTAATAAGTGTACTCACCGAGCGACTTATCCAGTTTCAAGGCATATCCCAAGCGAGCCATGTAATGGTCGGGTTCGTTAGAGTAGATGCCGCTCTGGAGTTCCACCGAACCGTCGTAATGCACAAGCCAACACTGCTTAGCGTGGATGACAAAGTCCTCGACAGCCTGATACTCGACATCGTATTTGATGCTTATTCCGAACAGAGTCTTCTTTACTATTGGCTTTGATGTAGCCTTGCACTCCATACGCTGCAATCCATCGTTATTCCACGATGTGCGGGCACCACCCCAGTTGTCGTTGTCAACAGGAGCGCGGTAGCCATTGAACTGAGGACCATTGCCCGGAGTGATATATTCCTTGCCATCATAGATGAGGCTGCTGATAGTACCTGTCTGGTTGTCGAACTTCACAGAGAAGGCATCACCCGTGACAGCCACTTCGTCCTTGCTCTTCTTGTATTTTATTTTGGCGTAAACTATTCCAATTACCATCTGGCGCGATTTTACATACAGTTCCTCTTCGGCCTGAATGAATCCCTTCTTTGCCCAAGGCATATCCTTTGCAAGGCGGAACTGAACGCGCACATAATACTCAGACTCTTTGTCGAGCGAATCGTAATCGTAAGGGATGCGATACTGCTGCTTCTGGCGAGGACCGAGAATGTTCTTCGCACCAACGAACTCATGGTGCACATCGCCCTGCTGAACACCGTCTTTGTAGAGCGTCCAAGTCATCTCCACATCCTTCATTGGCGAGAAGTAGTTCTTGTTGAACACCTCAATGGTGCCGTTCCTTTCGTCAAGCATGCGGACACCATAATACTGATACACCTTCTTCACCTCCTCGAACTCCGCTTTTGGAGTGTGGTCGGGGTAGAGGATACCGTTCATGCAGAAGGTGCCGCTGTTTGGCTTGTCACCGAAGTCACCGCCATACGCCATATAGCGAGTGCCGTCCTTGGTATAGTTCCACAGAGCCTGGTCGACCCAGTCCCAGATGGCACCGCCACAGAAGAAGTTTGTGCTTTCGATAGCCTCCCAATAGTCCTCGAGGTTTCCACCCGCATTACCCATGGAGTGAGCATATTCCGAGATGTGGAATGGATACTTGATGTCCTTCATCTCGCCCTTCACCGCCTCGCGCATCCAACCGATTGAAGGGTATTGGTTTGAACCCATATCCACGATGTCGTTGTTGCGCTCATACTGCACCGGACGGGTGGCGTCAAACTCGTGCAGAGCGGCATAGGCGTCCACGAAGTTCTTGCCCGGACCAGCCTCGTTGCCCAACGACCAGATGACAATCGAAGGGGCGTTCACATGAGCATGAGCCGACTCCATGACACGGGCGATATGGGCATTGCGGAACTCAGGCACATGACTCAGCGAAGCCTCGCCGTAGTAGTATTCGTGACTCTCGATGTTCGCCTCGTCCTCAAGATAGATGCCGTATTTGTCGCAGGCATAGAACCAGAACGGGTCGTTCGAATAGTGAGATGTACGCACGTGGTTGATGTTTCCGCGGTGCATGAGCATTATCTCATCGAGAATCTGCTCGTGGGTGATGGTGTTACCCGTGGCGAGGTTTATCTCCTGACGGTTCACGCCCTTCAGTTTCACCGGTTTGCCGTTGATGTAATAGTAGCGGCCGGCCAATCCGAACTCATCCTCCGAGGCTGGGGTATCGCGAATCTCCACCTTGCGTACACCGAAATAGGTGGAGAAGGTCTCCAACGCATTGCCGTTCTTGTCCTTCAGTTCTCCCACGAGGACATAGCGATGAGGTGCTTCGCTGCTCCACAGACGGGCATCAGGGATGGTGATGTCGGTGGTGATGTATGCCTCGTTTTGAGTGTCGATGCTGCCCACCGCTTGAGTGATGTTCTGCAATCCCTCTACAGGGCTGTTCTCATCCTCGTAGAGTTTGCACTGATAGACGCTGTACGAAAGACTCAGGTTCTGCTGCTTCTTCGGGAGGAGATTCTTCAGATACGCCTCAACATGGACGGTCCCCGCCTTCTCGTCGGTGGTGCGGACAATGATGTCGCGTGCCTGGACTTTCGACTTTGCCGTCAGCGATACCGAGCGGTAGATGCCCGGCAGACGCCACATGTCCTGTGCCTCAAGGAACGAACCGTCGCTGTTGCGGAACACCTCCACAGCCAAAATGTTCTCGCCCTCGGGGTTGAGGTAAGGAGTGATGTCGAACTGCGCCGTTGTGCGCGAGTTCTTCGAGAAACCGATGTAACGACCGTTGATGAACAGGTAGAAGAACGAGTTTACGCCGTCGAAGTTGATATAGACCTCCTTGCCTTCCCAGTTCGTCGGCACAGTGAACGAGCGCATGTAGGTGCCCACCTCGTTGCGATGCTTGTAGGTGGTCCAGTCCTCTTTCGGCTCGCGCATCACACCGCCACGCCAGTCGCCCACTTCCACTTTGTGCTGGAAGATTACAGGCTGGTTGCAGTAGATTGGTACTCCGTATTTCAGCGAACCGTCTTTCTGTATGCCTTGCACATTCCAGCAGCCAGGAACGGTGATGTCGTCCCAGTCCTCGGGCATGCGATGGAAAGAAATCGAATCTGGTCGCTCGTCAGGATTTGGAACCCAATGGAATTTCCATGTGCCATTGAGACTTTTCCAGTAGCGGCTGTTATATGGCAGCACCTCGCGCGCCTCGTCCTTCGAGGCGAAGTCGAAGAACCACGCATGTGGCTGTTCCTTGTTCAGGGCCAGGAACTCAGGGTCTTCCCATTCCTTGTTGGAATAGTAGCGCGGAGTGTCGTAGACATAACCCTCGAGAGGTTTGTATTGAGCGTAAACAGACTGCATTCCCGTTGCGAGGAACGCGATGATGATGAGTTTTGTCCAATGCTTTGCCATAGTTCTTATCGTTTTTCGGTGGCTCGTTGTGCCTCTTGTATATTTATTGCATTAATGATTTCTTTCCCGTTGGCTATTTCGCCTTTGACGAGTTCTGGTATGTTGAATGTACGGGTGAAGTTGTTATAGAATTGCGGATTCTCCTGAGGAAGGAGGAAAGGACGCGATACTTTGCCCGTGGTAGAATCGAAATGAGCAATGAAAGGACGAGCCCACAAGCCATCCATTCGCTTACTGCTGAACACAAACCACTCACCGTTTGATGACCATGAGTGGTAACTGTCCACATCGTTACTGTTCACTTCGGTCATTAGTCTTGTTTCGCCAGTAGCAATGTTCAAAAGCCAGAGATCTGCTTCTGCATGCCAGATGGAGAAGTTACCATAGTCGGATTGTGTGTAGATGAGCCATTTGCCGTCAGGAGAAACGCGAGGGAAAGAAACGGAATGTCCTTCCTTCGGAGCATCAACAATGCAGCGGAGATTGCACAAACGATGATTCTGCACATCAAAATCAATTGCATATAATCCGTAACGGATACTATCCAAAGGCATTCCTTCCTTATAGGCATCTGCACGACAGAAATAAATGGTCTTTCCATCGGGCGTGAAGCAAGGGAATGTCTCCATGTATTTGTCACCAAAGACGAGCGAGTCTGTGAAAGTCTCGTTCTTCTCAACATCATAGACAATGAGGTCGGATGCAAAATCGCTCACCTCTATTTTCTTCTTTCCTGCCTGATGGAAATACTGGTGGACATCATTGCTACTAAAGACGATATAACGGCCATCGGCCGACCAATAAGGATAAGTGCCACCACGAGGGTAAGACTCCGGTTGAGGGTTCACCTTATTTATATTACCATCACGCGCAATAATTGTTCCTCCCGATTTTCCACGCACATGAAGCATCATTGTCTTTGAATCGCGATTGGCGAAAGAATGGCAGTTGACACATTGCCCACCGAAATCCTTGTTCTCTACGATTGCTGTCTCCTCAAAGGATGTGAGGTTGCGCTGATAGATTCCCATCTCGTCCCAGAACTCATACCCCGGATAGAGTAGGCGATAGGCAAGGACTGGGTCGATATCTGAATTCGCAACATTATTAATGATGTCCTTATACTGAATCCATTTACCTTCTTGCTCCAAAAGAACTCGAATAAAAATATCCTTCCCCTTTGCCTTTTCAAGAAGCGAATGCCACTCATCGATAGGAATGCTGATGATGCTGTCGGTACTGCTAATCATTATTGGTACATCATCTCCACAACCGATTATAGCCTCATAGGCAGAAGCCGATTCGTGGATCTCAAAGTTTATTGGTGCAATGTTCGCTGGCAGAGTGATGCCCGAATAATCAGGGAAGATGCGAGGAGTTTTGTCGCATATTTCGTCAGCCTCATGGAACGGAGAACAAGCGGAGAGGCACAGCAACAAAATTGCTGCGAGCGAAACAAATACTTTATTCATTCTGAGCCTCCTTTCCTTCGTTGTTTTCGTTTTGACTATGGTAGTTCAATGCCTCCGTGAAGGTTTGTGGAATCTCCTCATAGAAGTCCTTTGCCCGAGGATACCATTTTGCAAAGTCATCAAGACGATTCTCCAAAATAAAACTGCACATCAGGTATTCATACGCCATCTTGTTCTTTGGAGCCTTGCCGAGGAGATATTCTAAGTTAGGAGTAAGTTCTGTTGGCTGCATGAACTCAGCAGGTTTGTCTTCAATATCCTTCATAGGATTTTGCAATCCCTCTATCTCTCCATTCTTCAGACAAGACTCAAGGCGAGAGGCTTCAGAGCGATAGAAAAGCGACTGTTTCAGGATATTGATGAATCGCTGAGCCACCTGTGGGCGGTTATCGGCAATGTTGTATCGTGCAAGGTTGATGAGATGAGGAGCAGTCTCTCCCCAAACCACCATTGACTCAAATTCCCAACGCTCTGCAATACTGATGAGTCCCAATTGCTCATAAAGCAGATAGCCATATTCGCAGTATTCACGACTACCATCCCAAGCAAGATACAAGCCCTTTGGACCTATTGCCTGAGCATATGGCATTATTCCATTGGCAAGACAGCCTTCATTGTAGAGGGCAAGGGCATAGTAATATGACATCATGTTGTTCGCCATACCCGTAAGGAAGAAGTTTTCCGTGTAATGGCGAACCTTATCCCAGTTGCCTTGCTTTGCCAAATGACTTACAAGAAGCAGTCTTCGTTCGTTGTAGTTGTATTTCTTCCAGAAATAGAAATATCCGCTAATAGCATAAACCGCAATGAGGATAGTAGCAAGAATCGTTACTCTCACGCTTGCCTGCTTTCGAGGTTTTGCTTTGAAAAGAACTCTGATGAAACAACAAATGACAAGTGCGAAAGCAACAACAAGGAAAGCACCAACGAGATGCTCAAGCGGATGTTCTGTAGTTGTAGTGTAAAGGAATGCAATTAGCGAGACGAGAACTCCCAATTGCAAGTAGTCTCTGCCAATGAGTTTTTCCATCATCTTCCTAATCATCACAGAGATGCCAACGAGCATTGCTGCCATGATGATGCTGCCGAGCCAAGGATAATAGAAGAACTGAACGATGAAATCGGTCACTACAGAAATCAGTCCATCCCAATGGAGGCGATGACTAAGATATTCGCTTGAGAAACGAAACAGACGATGCTCTTCGTTATAGAAAATGATATGCGAGAGATGTGACTGGTAGGCGCAGAAATACACTACTGCCAGAACTGCGGCAGTAAGCCAATTCAGATTAAGTCCTTTATAAAACGACGCCTTTTGCATATTACCTGCTATTCCTTTGCAAAGATACACATTTTTTTTATTTATCGGCAATGTGTATTAAAGTAATTAATACAAAACCGAATTATTTGTGCATAAAAAAGGAGTGCATGGAAAAACCATGCACCCCGATTATTGTAAGAATTGATAATTCTTTGTGCGAATTACTTCTCTGCCTTACCACCAGCTGATGAAGGCCAGTAGAGGTTCTGATACATTACAGATGTAGCAACATCACGATCAGCAGAAGAAAGACGGAGGTCGTTAACACCGAGTGGATAGAGGTAATAAGCCTGGTGCCAGTTACATCCATCATAGAGCTCGTTGTTGTTGATTACCTTGCTCCATGGACGGAGGTAGTTAGAATCCTGTGCACGAGATACAGAAGCATTACCTGTACCATCAGCAACGAGAGAACCATCCTTGTAAACTTCCTCGAAGAAGTACTTAGTATTTGCGTACTGCTCTACCCAGAAGTTCATACCCTCTGGAATCCACTTCTTTGTAAGCATGTTGTCATAAGAACGCCAACGAACGAGGTCCATACGACGGAGACCCTCAGAGAAAGTCTCAGCAAGACGCTCACGACGAACATTGTAGAGGAGCTTAGAAACCTGTGTTGTACCTGAGTAAACACCGAAGTCACCATTACCGCCATCATACTCCTTGTCGAGGTCTGTAGCAGCAACTGTAGCATCAACATCTGTGCTAACACCAGCACGAGCACGAAGTGCCTGCCAGTAAGACTTAGCATTAGTGTCGAGTGAACCGTTGAGCTCAACACAAGCCTCCATGTAGTTTACGAGAGCCTCTGCAGTACGGAAGACAGGACATGCGTTTGTACCATGCAACTGGTCATTGTCCTGAGTCTGCTGGAAGTCGTAAGAGAAGTACTTACGTGGCTGATAACCTGTTACGCAACGAACCTCAGCGTTACCACCGATAATGTTTGGATAACCCTTAGCCTGGCTCTCATCCTTTGTGATAGAAGCACCGAAGTACATACCCTTGCTTGGAGCATCAGCATCAGTAGCATAGAGACGATAGTCTGACCATACGAAGAGCTGGAGACGCTCGTCACGATCAGCAGTAACCTTTACGAGGTTAGCATCGCCCTGATAGCCAGAGTTGTCAGCGTAGATAGGAAGACCGTTCTTCATAACGAATGACTGAACGAAGTTACGTGTGTAACCATCGTTACAACCAATCTGTGTACGGTAAGGTACATCGTGAGTCAAAGACTGAGCAAGGCTGTACTGCTTCCAGAGAAGAACCTCGTCATAACCAGCGAGAGAAGGTGTTGAATACATTTCGAAATACTCGTTCCAACCAGCTGTGATACCAACTGCAGGGTCAAGAGCATGAGAATTTTCTGTAAGGTTTGCAGCATCAGCAACAGGCTTTGCATAAGCCATAGCCTTGTTGAGGAGAGTCTTTACATGACCATCGATGTCGAATGAACCATTGTTAAATGCAGCACCTGGCCAGTTAGAGTCACCTGGTACACGGCCAGAACCCTTGTGATACTTCTCAAATGTAGCCTCGAAGAGAGCTACGCGGCTTGCGAATACCTGAGCAGCCTCCTTGTTGATACGCTGTCCGCTGTAAGCAGAACGGGTTGGGAGGTTAGCGATAGCCTGGTCAAGGTCTTCAAGGATGAAGTCTGCAACCTCTGTACGTGGAGCACGATTAGAAGCACCGATAACAGCATCGTCAGTATTGTCAAGAACCTCTTTTACGATAGGTGTGTCACCATACTTAACAAGAAGGTTGAAGTAAGTCATAGCGCGGAGGAAGTGAGCCTCTGCAACAGCAGCCAACATAGTAGCGTCTGGTGTCTGGCCCTCACCTTCAACACGGTTGATGATGAAGTTCATAGCGCGTACATTTCCGTAAGGGGTACGGAGAACCTCGCTGTTACCTACCTGCCAGTGACCGTCAGCGAAGAGAGTGGTGTTACCATCTGCACCGCTGATGAAGATGTCAGTATTAGCATCAGAACTTGCCATACCATCGTTCCAACCACCCTGATGATAGAGGTTGGTATAAGGGCCAGTGATGAGACTATTATAATAGTTGTTCATGTAATTTCTTACCTGATCAGCATTCTGATAATAAGTCTCAGGAGTAATCTGGCTAATAGGATTCATATCAAGTGCATCGTTACAAGATGTAGTGAACATCAAAGTCGCAAGTGCACATCCCAATAATATTTTAGCTTTCATATTATATACTGTTTTTTTTATAATGTTGTAATTTCTATTGTTTTGCACTTAGTACGAATTACTTAACAGTTACAATTGCGATACGGTTAGAACGCTTTGAGTTAGCACCCTTAGCAACGGCACGCTCAACCTTTACGCCTCTATCCTGGAGATACTTAGCGATGTTGTCAGCACGCTTCTGTGAAAGTGCCTGGTTTGCATCTGGGTTACCCTCTGGAGAAGCGTAAGCAACGATCTCTACTGTAGAACCCTCAGGAATATTGTTGAGTTCAGCAGTCTCGTCAACCTTAGCAGAACCCTGAGCGAAGTTTACAACATACATTCCGTCAGTAAGGTTTTCCTTAACGACTTCCTTTGTAACTACCTTCTCAACGATCTTCTCTACTGGCTTCTCAACGATCTTCTCTACTACCTTCTCAACTACCTGTGGCTGGTAAACTACTTCCTTAGCCTTCTTTGGAGCACCAGAACCCTCAAGGTTCATGCTTACACCAATAGCCCAAGTACGCTGGAGTGGGTATGTCTTACCCTGGCCCCAACCACCATCGATTGTCTCTGGGTCAAATACCTTTGAAAGGCTTGTGATTGTGAAGAGGTTATCGCAAGAAGCATAGATACGGAGGTTAGAGATACCTGCCTTGCGTGTAAAGTTTGCAGGGAGAGTATAACCGAGCTGGATGTTCTTCAGACGCATGTAAGCAGCGTTCTGGAGGTAACGAGTCTGGTCAACCTGGTTCTTGTAAGCCTGACCACCGTTCTTCAAGTATGGTTTTGGATAGTAAGCGTCTGGGTTAGACTCTGACCAGTAGTCGAGGTGCTCCTCGAAGCAAGCTGACTGCCACATGTTACCTGTAGCACCCCAGAAGTAAGGATCCTGTGGACCGAATGACCAGTCGCGCTTAGCAACACCCTGCCAGAACATAGAGAAGTCGATACCCTTCCAGTCAAGACCGAGGTTGATACCGAAACGATAGCGAGGAGTTGTGTTACCGATAACCTTCAAGTCACCGTGATCACCGAGAGTCTCACCGCCCCAAGATACAGAGCCGTCACCATCGAGATCCTCGTACATTACATCACCAGCACCCCACTTAGAACCGATCTCATCCTGGTTAGCAGAAGCGATGTGGTTGTTCATCTCTTCGTCAGACTGAGCAATGCCCTTTGTTGTGAAGCCCCAGATCTCGCCGAGGTTCTTACCATTATAGTAGCTATAGATTGACTGATTCTCAACAGCACCCTCGAATGGGTATCTTGTGATTACAGACTTAGAGTCAGAAACATTAACACGAACATTGTAGCCTACCTGACCGATGCGATCGCGCCAGCTTAACTCAACTTCCCAACCACGAGTGCGGAGGTCAGCGTTGTTTGTGTTAGGGTTGCTAGCACCGAGGATAGAACCGATTGCTGTAGCAGCAGCAACCATGTCCTTTGTTGTACGCTGGAACCAGTCGAACGAACCATTCAAACGACCGTTGAATGCAGAGAGGTCAAGACCGAAGTCAAGTGACTCGATTGTCTCCCATGTGAGGACTGAGTTGATGATACCAGGAAGAGATGCAACATTCTGCTTCTTACCATTGATGAGCCATGTACCAGTCTCAGAGCTTACTGCCTGCTGCTGGAAGAATGGATAGTAATCAGAGAATGAAGAGTAAGCAGCAGATGTGTTACCGAGAGTACCCCAAGAAGCACGGAGCTTCAATGTAGAGATACCTGTGTTGAGGTTCTGGAAGAACTTCTCACGAGCGATGTTCCAACCTACAGATACTGAAGGGAACCAAGCCCAACGCTTGTCAGCGAGGAAGCGTGAAGAACCGTCATAGCGGAGGTTGAACTCTGCGAGGTAGCGTCCATCATAGTCCCAGTTCAAACGACCGAAGTAACCAGCTGTTGCACGATGCCAGTAAGCATCTGTAACAGTCTTGCTGTCCTGTGCCTGGCTGAGGTAAGGAGCTGTCTCTGTTGTGAGGTTCTTACCTGTACCTGTCATGTAGTCATTATCCCACTTCTCATAGTTTACACCGGCAAGAGCCTTGAAGTTGTTAAGACCGAGAGCGAATGTGTAATCTGTGAATACGTTGATAGCGTAGTAGTTAGAACGAGAACGCTGGTCAGATACGTATGTTACTGTACCATAGTCAGAGTTACGGATAGATGCTACATTATCTACATTATGTGCGTATACAGGGATACGGTTTGTAGTAGCGCGATAGTTGTTTGTTACGAGAGCGCCTTCAGCTGTGATGTTCCAACCCTTGAGAGGAGTGATGACAGCGCGGAGCTTCTGTGTGAGCTCATCGTTGATAGTCTTATAGAGACCACCGTACTCGAGCTCGTTGATTTCCATACCATCAGCGTAGTTGCCGTTAGGATCCTTTACGAAACATGTAGGCCAACGACGAGCGATGTTGTGGAAGAACAAACCAGAGTAGTACTGCATGTACTGTGGAGCTGAGTAATCCTTACGAGCCCAACGAGATGTGTACTCCATGCGAGCCCAAGAAGCGAGCTGAGCACCAATCTTTGCACTTACATTGTAACGGTTCATGCGATCCTTACCATGCTTGATAAGACCGTTGTTGTTGAGGAAACCACCACTTACTACATAGTTAACTCGCTCTGTACCGCCAGAGATAGAAACGTTGTGCTGTGTAGAAGGTACGTTCTTCTTATAGAACTCGTCGAACCAGTTTGTGTTAGCGAAACCACCTGTGTAGTTGTTCCATGTACCACCTGAACTTGCAGTTGTACCATAGTAATGAGGATCAGAAGGATCAGTGAACTCACCGTTCATGTACTTCTTGATGTTCTCCATAGTCTCGTCAGAGAATACCTGACCAGTACCACAGTTGATAGAAGCAGCATTGAAATACTCAGCGAACTGGAGTGAGTTAACCATCTTAGGAAGCTGGATAGCAGTTGAGAAACGAACATCACCAGAGTAGTTTACATGAACTTTACCTTCCTGACCGCTCTTTGTTGTGATGAGAACAACACCGAATGCAGCGCGCGAACCATAAATAGAAGATGCAGCAGCATCCTTCAATACAGAAACGCTCTCAATATCATTAGGGTTCAATGTGTTGATGTCACCCTCGATACCGTCAATAAGGATAAGTGGGCTGTCAGTTGAACCAGAACCGATAGTACCAGTACCACGGACATTCATGCTCATTGTGTTGTTCAAAGCACCACCCTGCCAGTTTGTAGAAAGGTTCAAACCTGGGATAACACCCTGGAGAGCCTGGCTTACATCTGCTACAGGACGAGCCTCGAGAGCCTCTGAAGTAACCATGCTCACAGCACCAGTAACGTTAACCTTCTTCTGAACACCGTAACCTACAACTACTACTTCGTCGAGGTTCTCTGCGTTAGAAGCCATTGTTACATTGACATTGCCACGACCGTTGACAGCTACTGTCTGGTTGTCGAAACCAATGTAACTAATCTCCAAATTTGCCTTTGGATCGCAAGAAATCTTAAAGTTACCGTCAATGTCAGTAACTGTAGCTACCTGAGTACCCTGAACGCGTACGGTTGCACCAATTACAGGCTCACCTGTTGCATCCAGAACGGTTCCGCTTACTGTTGAGTTCTGAGCGAATACATTCACTGCAAAGAACATCAAGAAAGCACACAGATAAACTCTAAGATAAGAAAGCTTACTGTTCTTTTCCATTTTGTTGTTGTTTTGTTAAAAATGTGATAATTAATAAATATTATTGTTATAAATATGTCAAAATGTAGCGCAAAATGCGCTTTTACTTAGCAAGGTAATTATAAAATATTTGCAAATCGTAGGTAATATTATGTTATTTTGTGCAAAGATAGGTCAAATAATGATAATCCGTGCAAACGACTACATGAAATTATGCTTTTTTAACTATTGTAAAAACGCGCATGATCTCTTCTCTTGTCATGAATTTCCCAGATTTACTATTAATAATGGGTATTTCCATCCGTTTACGAA
>DCIM01000001.1:0-5775 GCA_002316005.1 Prevotellaceae bacterium UBA1726
GCTGTATGTCGAAATCGAAGAAGACGTCTGTGCCGCCAAGAGTCGATATGCCGTCGGATTTCTTGGTGATGTAAGTGACGATGTTCTTTGTGAGGATGTTTCCGCGAGACTCACGTCCCTTGATGGCAATCTCTGAAAAATCCTTGTCGAAGGCAAGGACACGCAATTTGCTCACCTTTGAATCAACATGCACGCGTATGACCTCAGCCTCGCCATTCTTGTTGGCAGAGAAATAGTTGATCTTGGAACCAGGCTTACCCTGACCAAGGTTGTATTCCTTGTCGCGAATGATGCCAGTGACGGCAAAGCGTTTGATGTAGGTTGGCCCTGTCTTGCCATCGCGATAGCACACATTATATATAGTACGTCTGTCGTTGCGCACAAAGACATCAATATATTCTATATCCTTGCCTATATAAAGTTTGTCGGCAACATGTACAATCTTGTAACGGCCATCCTTGTAGAAGATGATGATATCGTCGATGTCTGAACAGTTGCAGACGAATTCGTTCTTGTCGTCTTTCTTGAGGTTGATGCCTATGAAACCCTCTTCGCGGTTGATCATGAGGCGTTGGTTTGCCTCGACAACCTTGGCGGCCTGAATCTGCTCGAAATTGCGTATCTCGGTGAGACGAGGATGCTGTCCTGCGTATTTTTCCTTGAGATGCTCGAACCAGTTGATGGTATGCTCGACCAGATGCTCGAGTTTATAGTTGACATCCTTCAGTTTGTCGTTGAGCATGGCAATCTTCTCGTCGTTCTCGTCAACGTTGAAGCGTATGATACGGCGCATCTTCAACTCAAGAAGATGTTCGAGATGTTCTTGCTTGATTTCTTTGATGAACTTGTCGCGGAAAGGTTTCAGACGCTTCTCGATATGCGCAATGGCAATCTCGTTTGTCTTTGCCTGCTCAAACTCCTTGTCTTTATAGACGCGCTCCTCGAAGATGAACCAGCGTTCGAGAGAGGAGAGCAGCAGTTGGTTGGTGAGTTCGTCGCGGGCAATCTCCAGTTCGCGGCGGAGCAGATCTTTTGTGCGGTCGGTGTTGTGACGCAGAACTTGACTTACGGTGAGGAACATTGGTCGCTGATCGTCAACGACACAACAGTTAGGCGAATAGTTGACCTGACACTTGGTGAATGCATAAAGGGCATCTATTGCCTTGTCGGAAGATGTCTTAGGCTCAAGGTTGACAATGATCTCAACATGCTCGGCGGTGAGGTCGTCGATCTTGCGGACGCTTACCTTGTTGTTCTCCTTTGCTTTTATGATAGACTCTATCAGTGTATCGGTTGTGACACCATATGGCACTTCGACAATCTTGAGTGTCTTGTTGTCTATCTTTTCAATACGCGAGCGGATGGTGAGTTTGCCACCGCGTTCGCCATCGTTGTATTTAGAAACATCGAGCATACCTCCTGTTGGGAAGTCAGGGAAGAGTTGGAAAGGCTCATCCTTGAGATATGCTATTGAAGCATCGCAGAGTTCGCCGAAGTTGTGGGGAAGAATCTTAGAGTTAAGACCTGTACCTATGCCCTCGGAACCCTGAGCGAGCAGGAGAGGAAATTTGACAGGAAGGGAGATAGGCTCCTGGTTACGTCCGTCGTACGAAGGGCGCCAGTCGGTTGTCTTGGGGTTGAAGACAGCCTCGAGAGCGAATTTGGTGAGACGCGCCTCGATATAACGACCTGCAGCGGCAGAGTCGCCAGTGAGGATGTTTCCCCAGTTACCCTGGGTGTCGATGCAGTAATGCTTCTGACCAAGATTGACCAGAGCATCCTTGATTGACATATCACCATGAGGGTGATATTGCATGGTGTGACCAACGATGTTGGCCACCTTGTTGTAGCGTCCGTCCTCTTTCTCTCGCATTGCATGGAGGACACGTCTTTGCACAGGTTTAAGTCCGTCGTCTATGTGTGGAATGGCGCGGTCGAGGTTGGTGTAGGAGGCATATTCGAGGAACCACGTGCGAAACATGCCCGTGAGGTGGAATTGCTCATCAGAAGGATTGTGCTCAGACTGAGGTACTTCGTTCAGATCTTCGTCCATATAGTGATGGTAATTTAATCGGTCGCAAAGTTAATAATTTTTTTTCGAATAGTGGTATCTATCTGCCAAAAAATTATTAACTTTGCAGCCATAAAAAAAAGAGTCCTCCGGACAAGCCGAAGGACTCTGGAAAAAGTGGTGATTTCGGCGGGATTCGAACCCGCGGCCCACAGCTTAGAAGGCTGTTGCTCTATCCAGCTGAGCTACGAAACCATCATCATGCTTTGCAGCCACAAAATCTTAATTTTGCGGCTGCAAAGGTACGAAAATTTTGCGGAATAGCACCATGTTTTTGAAATTATTTTATAATTATGAATAAACGACTGATTATTTGTGCGTTGACTGCATGTGTGGTCTTCTTGACAATGGTATCGTGCGAGTCGTCAACCTCTTATTCCAAAGAGTTGGAGGCTGAAGAACTGTTAATTGAGCAGTGGTTGCAGCGCAACAACATCACTCTCTTGGACGAATTTCCAAAAGATTCCCTATTCAAGGAGACGGAGATGTATCACTATACGGATGGCATCTATTTCCAGATGTTTGACAAGGGCGAAGGTGATACTTTGGTGAAAGGTGACGTGATTATCTTGCGATACAGGAGCAGCACTCTCGACGAGAATGCAATAGTGGAGGACTACTGGACAACGCAGGATAGACCTTATCCTAACGAGATAACATACGGCAGTTCCTATAATTCTTGCACGGGGTGGGATGATGCCTTTGACTTGATGAAGAGAAGTGGTGCTCATGCCAGGATAATAGTACCTTCGAAACTTGGTTTCGACGATTCGCAGGTCATCCCATATGTTTATGAAATGAAAATAAAAGTATTACCTAAATAATATGTCATTAGTAAAATCTATCTCAGGAATACGCGGCACTATAGGCGGCGTGATAGGCGAAGGATTGTCGCCAATCGATATCGTTAAATTCACCACTGGCTATGCTTTGTGGCTGAAGGGATACAGAGGCAAGAACAGATGCAAGGTGGTTGTCGGTCGTGATGCCCGCCTCTCTGGTCCTATGGTATCTAACATCGTTGTCGGAACATTGATGGGTTGCGGTTGTGACGTTGTGAATATTGGTCTTGCAACAACTCCTACAACAGAGTTGGCTGTGACAATGGAGGGTGCTGACGGTGGTATCATCATCACCGCAAGTCATAACCCTAAGCATTGGAATGCTTTGAAACTGCTCAACGAGAGAGGAGAGTTCCTGAGCAAGGTTGAGGGCGAGGAGATGCTGAGAATAAGCGAGCGCGAGGATGTTGTCTATCCAGAGGTTGACGAACTCGGTACTTGCGAGGTGCGCGAGGATTATGTGCAGAAACATATCGATGCTGTGCTGAAACTGAAACTGGTTGACGTTGAGGCTATAAAGAAGGCAAACTTCAAAGTGGCTATTGACTGTGTGAACTCTGTCGGAGGTATAGCAATACCAGCATTGCTCAAGGCACTGGGCGTTAATGATGTGGAGTGTCTGAACTGTGAGCCTACAGGAAGGTTTGCCCACAACCCAGAACCTCTGCCTGAACATCTTACCGAGATTGCAGAGCACATACGCAAGAACAAGGCTGATGTGGGTTTCGTTGTTGACCCAGACGTTGACCGTCTTGCATTGATCCAGGAGACTGGCGACATGTTCGGCGAGGAATATACACTCGTTTCTGTTGCAGATTATGTGCTTCAGCATACTCCTGGCAACACTGTGTCGAATCTCAGTTCAACACGTGCATTGGCAGACGTGACCAAGGCTCGTGGCGGTGAGTATAATGCTGCCGCAGTGGGCGAAGTGAATGTTGTAGAGAAGATGAAGGCAACTAATGCTGTCATTGGTGGCGAAGGTAATGGTGGCGTGATTTATCCAGAATGTCACTATGGTCGTGACGCTCTCGTGGGTATTGCCTTGTTCCTTACAAATCTGGCACATACAGGCAAGAAGGTGAGCGAACTTCGCGCGACATATCCTAATTATTTCATCTCTAAAAACAGGATTGACCTCAAGCCGGGAATGGATGTTGATGGCATTCTCAACGTGATAAAGGGTTGCTACAAGCAATACAAGATCACTGACATTGATGGAGTTAAGATAGATTTTCCTCAGGGTTGGGTTCATCTGAGAAAATCCAACACCGAGCCTATCATCCGTGTCTATTCTGAGGCAGGAACGATGGAGCAGGCAGAGAAGTTTGCCCATGCAATAATGGATGAAATAAAGAGGATTGCCGGTTTATGAAAAGAGCACTCTTTGCTGGTTCGTTCGACCCGTTCACTATAGGACATAAGGCTATCGTGGACCGTTCTCTGATGCTCTTCGATGAGGTTGTCGTAGCCTTTGGCGTGAATGTCATGAAGACACCTTTCATGCCTCTGGAAGAGCGTATGGATCGCGTGAGGGCGGTTTATAAAGACGACGATCGTGTGAAAGTGGTGAGTTATGAGGGACTTACAGTAGACTTGGCCAAGGAGATGGAAGTAACTTGTCTTTTGAGAGGCGTGAGGAACGCTATTGATTATGAATATGAAAAGACAATTGCCGAAGTCAATCAGAAGCTGTGCGGAATTGAGACTGTGCTGCTCGTTGCGGATTCTGAGACTGGTCATGTCTCTTCGTCGCTTGTAAGGGAGTTGGCGCATTTTGGCAAAGAGATAGATAAGTTGATAGTATAAAGGATTTGTATCATGGATAAGAAATCAAAAATAATAATTATCGTGGCTGTTGTGGCCTTGGCTGTTGCTGTGGGCGCTGTCTTCTTTCTGATGGAGAAGTTGAAACAGAAGGATGTTGAGATGGAGGAGATGGTCGAGCAGATGGAGTATGAGAAGGAGGAGTTGGAAAACGAGTATGCTGATGTGGCGATAGAGATGGAAGGAATTTCTAACAGAGTGACCAATGACTCTTTGCTCAACGAACTTAACAAACAGCAGTTGCGTGTGCAGAGTCTCCTGGAGGAGTTGAGGACTGTGAAGGCAACAAATGCCCGCAGAATCTCTGAATTAAAGAAAGAGTTGGCAACTGTTCGCGGCGTGCTGCAATATTATGTTGCACAGGTTGACTCTTTGCAGAGAGTGAATGGTGAACTTGTTGCTGAAAACGAGGCGCTCGGTCAGAGATATCAAGAGGCGGCGGGTAATGTCGTCACGTTGACAGAAGAGAAGACCGCACTGCAGGAGAAGGTGAACATTGCTTCGCAACTCGAGGCAAGGAATGTGGTTGTCGAACCTCAGACCAAGAGAGGCGGCAAGGCACGTTATATTAATAAGGTGTCGATAATCAAAGTGTCGTATGCCATTGCCAAGAACAATACTGCAAAGGCGGGAAACAAGGTTGTCTATATGCGAATAACTGCTCCAGACGGCAGTGTGTTGCATAAATCGGGCAGCGACAGGTTCCAGTTTGAAGACCAGCAAATCTACTTCTCTTCGAGGAAGAATTTTGAATACGCAGGTCAGGAGATGAATGACGTGATTTATTACACCGTGACAGAGACTTTGACGAAGGGCAAGTACGAAATAGAACTCTTTGTGGATGGTCATATCATAGGTGGAGGCGCATTTGAACTCAATAAGTGATAAGTAATTGTTTGATTGCTAGGTATTTATTGAAATTATTAAAAATATAGGCAAAATGTTTTGCCATGTCGGGGGAAAGTTGTACCTTTGCAGTCGCAAAAATTGGGGGGTATGATAGACCCTGATGGCCGGTTCGTCTATCGGTTAGGA
>DCIM01000001.1:5857-15882 GCA_002316005.1 Prevotellaceae bacterium UBA1726
CCAGACTTTAACGTTTAATTTTGCTCGCTGTTTCCTCTCTGGCGAGCGGTTAAAAAAAGAAAAAGAAGATGGCAAATCATGCATCATCAGTAAAGCGCATTCGTCAGACAGAGAAGCGTCGCTTGCACAATCGTTTTTATGCTAAGGTAACTCGCAGCGCAGTTAAGAAATTCCGTGCTATGAAGGATCAGGCAGAGGCTAAGGCTTTCTTGCCAAAGGTTACTTCAATGTTGGATAGACTTGCAAAGCGTGGCATCATTCATAAGAACAAGGCTGCAAACTTGAAGTCAAGCCTGACACGTCAGATGAATAAGATGGCATAATGCGCGTTTCTTTTAGGAATGAAAAAGCCAACCTCTGTTTGAGGTTGGCTTTTTTAATTCTAGATATTCTAGATGTTCTAGACCTTCTAGATAATAGTGAAATCATCGTTTGATTTAGAAAAGGGGAGGCGAGTGCGCACATGCTCCAGATGGTCGAGATCAAGGTCGATTGAACGTACACCAGACTCGAAATCCTCAAGAGAGGCAAGTATCTTGCCGCGAGGGTCGATGATGACTGAATGACCGCAGTGTTCTACACTGTAAGAGTCTTTTCCAATAGCATTGACCGCCGCAACGTATGCCTGATTCTCGATTGCTCGTGCAATAGTCAGAGCATCCCATGCATCAATGCGCGATTTTGGCCAGTTGGCAGTATAGATGAGTACATCATAGTCATTTCCAGACTTGTTGCGAGCCCATATAGGGAAACGGAGGTCGAAGCAGATGAGCAGGCGGAACTTGACGCCATTGTAAGTGATGTCGAGATGTTTGTTGCCAGGCGAGAAGAATTTCTGCTCGTCGCCTATGAAGAGATGACGCTTGTCGGCAAACTCAATGCGACCGTCTGGACAGCAAAAGAAACCACGGTTGTATGATTTGCCATTCTCTGCAGCCATGAAAGAACCAGCAATGGCAAGATTGCCTTCCTTGGCAAGTTGTTTGATGAGCGATATTGCCTCGCCTTCAGTAGATTCGGAGAGTTCTGGTTTGTCAACACTGAAACCTGTTGAGAACATTTCGGGAAGAATAGCCACATCGGTCTTGCCGAAAAGCGAGCGGAGAGTATCCCCGAAAGTCTTTAGATTATGGGCTTTGTCGCCCCATATAATCTCTTGCTGGATAATTGATATATTCATATTGTGTATTTTTTATGGATGTTCTGGAAAATCTATAAAACCTAGATATCTTAGAGATAATTCAATGTCTTTATAGTTTGGATGGCAGGGGCTACCTCGTGTACTCGCAGTATGGAGGCGCCTTGCTGAATTGCAATAGTGTTGGCTGTAATAGTGGCGGGCAGCACATCGGCAGGAGTGAGACCGAGTGGACGGTAGAACATCGACTTGTGAGAGAGCCCTGCCAGGATAGGAGCGTTGAAAGTCTTGAGGAGGTGAAGGTTGTTGAGAAGCAGATGGTTCTGCCGTACACTCTTCTTGAAGCCAAAGCCTGGATCGATGATGATGTCACCATTGAAACCTGCATCGCGAAGAGCCTTTATCCTTTCGGCGAAAAACTTCAGCACTTCGGCAAGGAACGTATCGTCGGGGGTATCTTCTGGAAGTGGCTCGGCAGGGTAGTGAGAGAGGATATATGGACGTTGCAGTTCGGCAATGGTATGTAAAAAATCATTGTCTATCGAGAATGCCGAGATGTCGTTGATGATATCGCAGTCGTAATCCAAAATGGCCTTGCAGGCAACTGAGGCACGGTAAGTGTCGATGGAGATTGGAACTTCAGGATAATGCTTCCGGATAATGTCGAGTGCAGCAGAGATACGTGAGATTTCTTCCTGTTCGGTGGCGGGAGTGGAGTCTGGACGGGTTGAACATCCGCCAACGTCTATGATGGTTGCGCCTTCGGCAATGGCATTCCCGACACACTTGAGAAGTTTGTCGGAATCCTGGACATGTGCATAGAACGAGTCGGGCGTGGCGTTGATGATTGCCATCACAACTGGAGTGTCGAAGGATAAGATCTTATTTTTCAGTATAATAGTTGGTGTCATAGGCTTTGTCTGCTTGTTAATTGACAATTGGCAATTGACAATTACAGCATTGATATTATGGGAGTGCAAAGGTAGTAATTTTTCGCGATAAAAGTGGCGTTTTATATTTTTTTTTGCTGTGGTGAAAAAAAAGAGGAAAAAGTTGATGCTATATGAAATTTTATGTGTAACTTTGTCGCGGTTTATTATGACCAGAAATAAAAACGCTAAAATAGTAATTATTAACGATATGAGATCAATGACAAAAGTAATGGTGTTGCTTTCGGTAGCGGTTGTGATGTTGTTTGCATCATGCAATCGTAAGTCGATGTACACCGCGTCAGAGAAGACCGGATGGCGTTACAACACTCCAGGTGAAGGTTTTTTTGAAGTTAATACCGAGTATCATGGCAAGTGTCCAAATGGTATGGTGTATGTTCCAACAGCAACATCAGTACGTGGACAGAATGCTGAAATGCTCTCTACTCCAGAGAACAACGCAAAGAAAAGAGTTGCTGCATCAGGTTTCTACATGGACGAGTATGAGGTGACAAACTTGAACTGGAGAGAGTATGAGGATTGGATGAAGGTTGTTTGGAAACATGATCCTGCACGTATTGTACGTGTATTGCCAGACGAGACAGTATGGAGAAGAGAGTTGGCATACAACGAACCATATGTTGAGAATTATTATACTCACGTTGCTTACAGTTTCTATCCAGTAGTTGGTGTTTCCTGGGAACAAGCAACAGCATATTGCGAGTGGCGTACAGACCGTATCAATGAGGCAGAGTTGATGTCGAGAAGTATCATTCCTTATAAGCCATTGGAATTGTGCAATGTACAGATTCGCGAGCATGATCCAGACTCTGCATTCATGTATGTGTTTACAACAAAGAATGCGCGCGCATACGTTTCTTATGTCAACAGCCCTGCATTTGAGGCTGAGGTTGAGGATCTGTTGAGCAAGGCTCAGGAGATTGCACAGGAAGAGGCTAACCACTTTGGTTATGAGGATGTTGAAATCCCAGAACTCGATTTTGATTGGGAATCTAATTTGGCATACGATACAAATGGTGATGATGTTGTTGACCCTGATGAGTGGACAGTGGCATTGGATGGTGCATTGTATGATGCTTATGTGCGTCTCCCAACAGAGATGGAGTGGGAGTATGCTGCTTATGGCGTTGAGACAGTTGACGGCATCTATCAGCAGTTGAATACCTACCCTTGGAAGGGCGACCAGTTGCGCTCTTTGGACGACAAGAAGACTCGTGGTGAGTTCTATGCTAACTTTATGAGAGGTAGAGGAGACCCTATCGGTATCCAGATCAACAATACTTTGACAGTGCCAGTAAATTTCTTCTTGCCAAACGCTTACGGTTTGTATAACATGGCTGGTAACGTTAACGAGTGGGTTAAGGATGTTTATCGTGCTGCTACTTCTAAGGAAGAAGAGGTTAACTCGTTCCGTGGTAACGAGTTCGAGGCAGATTCAGCATACGCTGAAGATATGTTGTCGAAGCATTTTTCTTATCTCTCAAAGGTTGACCGCGATTCAATGCGCAAGGTTCTTATCTCTGAGCGTGGCATCATGAAGACTGGTGGCGATATGAGAGATTTCAGGGATGGTGATAAGCCTTCATCTGTACAGGACTCTGTATTGGTTTATAAAGATGCTACTCCATTGGAGCAGGCTAACATGATTACCAACACAAGACGTGTATACAAAGGTGGTGGATGGAGAGACCGTCCAATGTGGCTCAATCCAAGCACACGTAGATCAATGGAGCAGAAGAGATCAAGCAATGATGTCGGTTTCCGTTGCGTTATGAGTGCTGTTGGTGGTAATGAGCATGGACGTGAGTTGTATCACGATTAATGAGAGAATGAGACTCGCATGAGTTTCTGAATATAAAGGGCGGGTGCTTGAAGGCCCGCCCTTTTTTAGAGCCCAATATTGAATAAAGTTTATAATAATGGAAAAGATAGAAAGAACTGAGATCGTAAATCTGTTGAAGAGAACGGATTACGGAGCAAAGGTTAATGTCAAGGGATGGGTAAGAACCCGCAGAGGTAACAAGAATGTAAGCTTCATCGCAATGAACGATGGTAGCACTATTAATAATGTGCAGGTGGTTGTTGATATGGCAAAATTCAACGAAGAGGAGTTGAAACCAATCACAACAGGTGCCAGCCTTTCTGTCAATGGTGTACTCGTCGAGTCAATGGGAAAAGGTCAGAGCGTGGAGATTCAGGCAACTGAGATTCATATCTATGGTACTGCTGATCCTGAGAAATATCCATTGCAGAAGAAAGGCCATACAATGGAATATCTCCGTGAGATTGCCCATCTGCGTCCAAGAACAAATACATTTGGAGCAATCTTCAGAATACGTCACAACATGGCGATTGCCATCCATACATATTTCCATGAAAGAGGTTATTTCTATTTCCATACGCCTCTTATCACAGGTTCAGATTGCGAAGGCGCAGGACAGATGTTCCAGGTGACTACCAAGAATCTCTACAACCTGAAGAAGAACGAGGATGGAAAGATTGACTATTCTGACGATTTCTTCGGCAAGTCTGTATCGTTGACTGTTTCTGGTCAGTTGGAGGGTGAGTTGGCTGCAACTTCACTTGGCAAGATATATACTTTTGGTCCAACTTTCCGTGCAGAGAACTCAAACACTCCTCGTCATCTCGCAGAGTTCTGGATGATTGAGCCAGAGATAGCATTCTATGAGATAGAAGACAACATGGCGTTGGCTCAGGACTTCATACAGCACTGTGTGCGTTGGGCTTTGGAACATTGCAAGGATGATATCCAGTTCCTCAACGATATGTTTGACAAGGGTCTTATCGAACGTCTTAATTTTGTCGTTAACAACGATTTCAAGAGACTTACATATACCGAGGGTGTTGAGATATTGAAGAAAGCTGTTGCAGATGGTCACAAGTTCGAGTTCCCTGTTGATTGGGGTACTGACTTGCAGTCGGAGCATGAAAGATATCTTGTTGAAGAGCATTTCAAGAAACCAGTGATCTTGACAGACTATCCAAAGGAGATCAAGTCTTTCTACATGAAGCAGAACGACGATGGCAAGACCGTCCGTGCAATGGATGTGCTGTTCCCAAAGATTGGCGAGATCATCGGTGGCTCACAGCGTGAGGAGGATCTTGAGAAACTTACACGCAGAGCAAAGGAGATGGGTGTGCCTGACAAGGATATCTGGTGGTATCTCGACACAAGACGTTTCGGTACAGTTCCTCATAGCGGTTTTGGTCTTGGTTTTGAGCGTCTGATGCTCTTTGTTACTGGTATGCAGAATATCCGTGACGTGATTCCTTTCCCAAGAACTCCAAATAACTGCGAATTTTAATGAACTATTCCGAGTTGCTCAATCCGTCTCAGTTGGCGGCAGTAGAGAATACTGATGGTGCTTCTGTCATTGTAGCAGGAGCAGGGTCTGGTAAGACCAGGGTGCTGACCTATAAAGTGGCATATCTGATTGAACAGGGTATTCCTGCTGACAACATACTGGCCCTGACTTTTACTAACAAGGCAGCCAGGGAGATGAAGAGCAGAATCTCGGATGTAGTGGGTTATAGAGAGAGCCGTCCAATATGGATGGGTACTTTTCATTCGATTTTTTCAAGGATATTGCGGATTGAGGCTGACAAGATCGGCTTCACTCCGCAATTTACTATTTATGACACACAGGATACAAAGAGTGTCGTAAAGGGCATCATCAAGGAATTGGGACTTGACGAGAAAACCTATAAACCAAGCACCGTCCAGAACAGGATATCAAGTGCCAAAAACAATATGTACAGTTGGCGCGAATATGGAGCAAGCAAGGAGGTGAGGTTGCAAGATAACAACCGAAACATGCCTTCGATGGCTACTATATACGAGAGATATCAGAAGAAGTTGGAACAGAACAACGCTATGGATTTTGATGATTTGCTGATGAAGACTGCAGAACTGTTTAGCAGAAATCCTGAGGTGTTGGAGTATTATCAGGACAGGTTCCAGTATATCCTTGTGGATGAGTATCAGGATACCAACAGGGTGCAGCACCAGATAGTGATGATGCTGGCGAAGAAATATGGCAATGTCTGTGTTGTGGGTGATGATGCACAGAGTATCTATTCGTTCAGAGGGGCTGAGATAGAAAATATCTTGTCGTTCAGAAACCAGTTCGCTGGGTGTAAGTTGTTCAAACTTGAGCAGAATTACCGCTCTACCCAGACTATAGTCAATGCGGCTAACTCGTTGATAGCAAAGAATAGCCGCCAAATACGCAAGAATGTATTCAGCAAACAGGAGGTCGGGAAGAAAATACGCGTGAGGGAGAATATTGATGACCTAAGCGAGGCAAAATATGTATGCGATGAGATAGAAAAGGCTGTTGAGAGGAGATATACAGATTATAAAGATGTAGCAGTGCTTTACAGAACCAATGCCCAGAGTAGAGTGTTGGAGGATGCTTGCCGCAGGATGAGGATACCGTATAAGATTTATGGCGGTCTCTCTTTCTATCAGCGAAAAGAAATCAAGGATGTCATAGCATATCTGCGACTGATAATAAACCATGAAGACAGCGAGGCTTTAAAGAGGATTATCAATGTGCCTGCAAGAGGAATAGGTGCCACAACTCTGCAAAAGCTGGTTGACGCAAAGAATGCTTTTCCTCAAGTAGATACGATTGAGTTATTGAAGAATCCGAACGAATATGGTGTGGGGCTGAATAAAGGGGCAGAGAAGAAGGTGGCCGATTTCGGCATGTTGATAGAACGGTTTGGCAAGATGGTGGATGATGGGCAAGATGCATACTCTGTTGTGGATAATGTGGTGATGGATAGCGGGTTGATGAAAGATGCAGTGACGGATCTGTCTATTGAGGGGATATCGAGAAAAGAGAATCTGCAGGAGTTTGTCAGTTCGGTGCATGAGTTTTGCGATAAAAGGGTCAATGATGGTGAGACAGAAATTGGCTTGGGTGAGTTTCTGAGTGAAGTGGCATTGATAACAGATCAGGATAACCAGCAGAACGAGAACACTGATACAATAACTCTGATGACCATGCACTCCGCCAAGGGCTTGGAGTTTGCGTATGTATATATTGTAGGATTGGAAGAGCAGTTGATGCCGAGCGTAATGGCAATGACTCCAAGAGATATTGAGGAGGAGAGACGATTGATGTATGTTGCAGTGACGAGAGCCAAGGAGGTGTGCACCATCAGTTATGCCCAAAGCAGATTTCTCAATGGTCAGCATACCTATCCTAAGCCAAGCAGATTCATTGATGATATAAACGAAGAATATCTTGAGAGAACAGGCAGAATAAGGTCGTTTCGACCACAGCCAGAGATACGATTTGTGGCAAAATCGACGGAAAAGAAGCCAGAGAAAGTGGTCAGCGATGAGATAGTTATGGAGGTCGCTGTTGGAATGCGAGTAAGGCATAGTAAGTTTGGAGATGGCACCGTGACGGAAGCACAAGGGGCTGGAGACAATGCCAGAGCAAAGGTGCTATTCGACGAAGTGGGTGAAAAGACCTTGATATTGAAGTTTGCGCGATTGAATTTGTTGCAATAAGATATTGTAATATAGTGGATTATGTGAGTGGTGATAAAAAGATGAAAAAAAGTCATGAAAAAATGACTGAAACCAAGAAAAAAGTCGTACCTTTGCGCTGTCAAAACAACCGAGAAATATTTTTTTGTTTTACAAACCACCTAGAACATTATGGAAGCAAATCAGAAAGTCCAGCGCAGCCAGGCGTTAGGCAAATTCGGAGAAACCATGGCCTGCAGTTATCTGACAGAGTTAGGTTATTCAATTGAAGAGAGAAACTTCAGATTTCATCACAAAGAGTTAGACATTATCGCAAAAGATCGGGACGTATATGTAATTGTAGAAGTCAAGACCCGGTCGGCCAGACCTTTGTTTGGTGCTTCGCGCAGTCTCAACCGGCAAAAGATCTGCAACGTCACAGCAGCGGGATTTGCCTATGCGCAAAGCCATAAGCCAAATGGTGGGGTGAGATTCGATGCTGTGATATGTCAGCAAAACATCGATGGCAGTTTCACCATAACGCATGAGAAGAATGCTTTCTATGCGCCATGGAGAACGGTATAACATAGAGGATTATGATGTATCTTGTATTGGCGATAGTAGGACTCATTGCAGGACTATTATCTGGCTCAGTTGGGTTTGGCGGAGGAATGGTGCTTCTGCCAGTTATTACATATTTCTATGGAATAGAGGTGGCTGTGCCTGTCTCTACCATAGCCCAGTTAATGAGCAATCTGTCACGAGCAGTGATAGGCCGCAAGAGTATTGACTGGAAAGCAGCAGGAAGGTTTCTTGTGCTTGCAATACCTTTTACTGCCCTTGGTGCCGTAGGCTTTGCCAAAGTGCCTAAGGTACCTATGACAGTGACATTGTGTGTGGGATTGATTGTCTTTGCCATCATGAAATTGAAGGGAAAGATGAAACTTCCTCATAAACCAGCGACTATGATAATAGGAGGAGGCGTCACTGGATTGATTAATGGGCTTTTGGGTATTTCGGGACCACTCAGCAGTGCCGTCTTTCTGACATTGGAATTGGCGCCTGTGTCATATATTGCCAGCGAAGCAACGGCAGCCGCTGTGATGCACATTGTCAAGATAATTGTCTATGGCAAGTTGTCGCTGATGAGTTGGGAAATACTCCTCAGCGGATTGTTCATTGGCGCTGCGATGATGGTAGGCAACTATCTGTCGATGAAATTGATACATAATGTAGATAAAAAGAAATACCAGAAGATAGTGGCGATAGTGATGATAGCCGTTTCAGTATGGATGATTATTACGAACATCAGGTAGAATATTTATTAATCCACTTATTATTATGCTAGTAAAAGTTTATGCAGCAGCCTTGATTGGAATTAATGCATTAGAGGTAACAATTGAAGTGAACGACACAATTGGCAGTGGGGGAGCACTGGTCGGTCTGCCAGACAAGGCAGTTACTGAGAGTAGGGAACGAATTTTTTCAGCCCTGAAACATAACAAACTGCCAATTCCATTACATCCCCAGGTGATAAACATGGCTCCTGCTGATGTGAAGAAAGAAGGCTCTGTCTATGATCTCCCGCTTGCCATTGGCATGATGGCGGCAGAAGGAGTGTTGCTTGAAGAAAAATTGCAGCAATATATGATTATGGGAGAATTGTCTTTGGATGGTTCTCTCAATCCTATACATGGAGCATTGCCTATTGCCTTGATGGCCAAGGAGAAAGGATATAAGGGATTGATATTGCCTGTTGGTAATGGAAGGGAGGCAGCAGTTGTTGGAGGTATAGATATTATTGCGGCAGAGAATATAGTGGATGTGTTCTCATTCCTGACGGGGGAAAGGGATCTGGAGCCAGTGAAGTTGGATATTGCAAGGGAATTTGGTGCTCAATATGAAAACTTTGGGGTGGATTTCAGCGAAGTGAGAGGCCAGGAATCCGTGAAGCGTGCCATGGAAGTTGCGGCAGCGGGAGGACACAATATCTTGATGGTTGGTCCTCCAGGTGCAGGAAAGAGTATGATGAGTAAGCGTTTTGCTACTATATTGCCTCCTCTGACTCTGGAGGAGTCGCTCGAGACGACAAAGATACATTCAGTTGCAGGAAAGATGGAGAATGGTGCGGGATTGATAACCCGCCGGCCATTCCGTAATCCACATCATACAATAAGTATGACTGCTCTCGTGGGTGGTGGCAGTATACCACAGCCAGGCGAGATTTCTCTGGCGCATAATGGTGTGCTGTTCCTTGATGAGTTGCCTGAGTTTAAGCGCAGTGTGCTCGAAGTTATGAGACAACCATTAGAGGATAGAAAAATTGTGGTTGCCAGAACCAAGATGAGCGTCGAGTATCCAGCATCTTTCATGCTTGTAGCCTCAATGAACCCATGCCCATGTGGATATCATAATGATCCTACGCACAAGT
>DCIM01000065.1:0-4297 GCA_002316005.1 Prevotellaceae bacterium UBA1726
CCTTATAGTAGTCCTGCAACGACTCTGGCACGCTCTCGAAGTCTTCAAGGTCGAAATCCCACGACTTGCCTGCTGCGTATCCGTTGAAGATGTTCTGGTGCTTGTAGAGATATTTGAGCCATGCATCTTCGAGGAGTCCTGCTTCCTCATCGCTGATGAGGGTGCCACTCTCGAGGTGATCCCAGTCGATGTCGGGGAGGAGTGCCTTCAGTTCGTCGAGCGAGATATAGTCGGCCTCGTCGGTGTTGATCCACACCAGTGGGTCGATGCCGGCGATGTAGCGTTTGCCGTTTTTCACTTCGTCGTCCTCGAAGGGGTCGGAGTAGAAATAGCCCGCCATACAGATGCCTGTATGTCCGCGACCGGTGCGGAGCATGAAGAAGCGGTCGCCATCGAGGCAATCGTCATGGTCTTCGACAGGCCAGTAGAGATCGGCGTCTTCGCCGTCGTTGACAGTTTTCAAATCGCGGTGGAACTGGTCCATCTTGTATTCGGAGATGGCAGGGTTCCAGGTAAGAATGAAAGTGCTCATTTTGGTTGGTTATAGTGTTATGTGGGGCAAAATTACGAATAAACTTTGAAACTGCGCGCATTTTGAAGGATTTTTTTCTATTTCAACAAGAAATTATAAGTTATTTTTAAACATTAATTCCCATATAATTGACCATTAATTTTTCATTAATTATTTTGGTCTAAATAACCTTCGTGATTAAACCTTTGGTTTAGAATGGAATCATATATATAGCAGAAAAAACATCTGGGTCAGATAATAATAGTTATGAGAATCAAATTATCCTTTGTATTAGCCCTTTTTGCCATTAGTTGTGCGGCGTGCACTGGCGAGGACGACATTAAAATCAGTTACTCTAACGGTACAGTAAATATCTCGCCTGCGAATGTAGAAGGCGTGGAGTTCAAAACCGACGGTGCCCATGTGAAGGCCATCGTGAAGGACAGTCTGCTGCCCGACAACCACCCTACGATGCGATTCATCCTCAGCGGTGAGAGCATGGACGGCAGTTTCACGGTGAAGTCGAAGGACAGCACTGTAGTGGTGCTCAACGGCTTGAACCTCACCAGTCGTAAGGGTGCTCCGTTGTGGTTGAGGACAAAGGCAGGAGCATTGCTGTCGGTTGGCGAAGGTAAGGAAAACATCATCAACCTCATCGCCGTCACCGACACAGCAAAGCAGAAGTCGGCCGTTGTCTTTGCCAATGGCAACCTCAGCATCAACGGTAACGGCAGACTTGTGCTCAATGCCTATGCCGATGGTTGCAAGGGCTTGAATGTGAAGGAGAACCTCACCATTGACGACCTGAAACTCGACATTGCCACCACTGGCGATAACCTCGGCATTGACACCCTCCGTCGCTGGGGTCCTCCGGGCGATTTCGGTGGTGAGATGCCAGAATTCGACATGGAGAATATGCCAGCCGAAGTGAAGGAGTTCTTCGAGAAGATGAAGGAACAAGGCATCACCCCTGGACAAGGAATGCCGGGCGGTATGCCACCAATGGGCGGTTTCCCTGGTGGAGGCATGCCACAGGGTGGTCCTGGTGGCGGTCACGGTGGTCCTGGCGGTTTTGGTGGCGGTTTCCCTGGAGGCGGTATGCCACCGATGGGCGCGATGCCTGGCTTTGGCGAAGGTGGTCCTGACGGCGGTTTCGGTGGAGGCTTCGGCGGTAAGCAGAAATACATGGGCACCTGCAAGGCCATAAAGGCAGGCGGCGTGATAGTTATCAACAGCGGTGAAGTGGCAGTGACAACCGAGAGTCGCGGTGCCGAAGGCATTGAAGGTAAGAAGGGCGTCACAGTGAATGGCGGCATTGTAAATATCAAATCGATGGACGATGCCATCAGTTCGAACGGTCGTATCATCTTCAACGGAGGTGAGACAACAGCATGGAGCGTGGGCAATGACGCCATCGACTCGAACAGTCAGCAGAAAGGTGCCATCACCATTGCAGGTGGCAAGGTGTTCGGTTTCTGTCAGTGTGGTGCCCCAGAGGAAGGATTCGACTGTGACTTCCAACCAATCATCATCAGCGGTGGTACTGCCTTCGGCATAGGAGGCGAGATGGGCGGTATGACGACAAAGTCGAGCGAGGAGGCATCATCGCAGCCAAGTATTCTGTTCTCAGGATTGAAGGTGGCAGAAGGTGCTAAGGTGGAACTCTTCAGTCAGAAGGACAAGAAGAACCCGATAGCCGTGATTTATGAGGCATTGCCATTCAGCACCCAGCGTTCGACAAGTCTCTTCACCTGTCCGGCGTTGAAGGTAGGCGAGAAGTATATCCTCCGTGTGGGCAAGGAAGAGAAGAAGTTTAAGATGGAGAAGAACTTCATGACCATCGGTGGCGCTGAGCAAGGCGGCTTCGGTGGTTTCCCAGGTGGTTTCGGCGGTGGCTTCCCTGGCGGCGGCTTCCCAGGTGGCGGAATGCCCGGCGGCGGTTTTCCTGGAGGTTTCTAATTTTATGGGTCGCCCTAAAGGGCTCAACAACAGAAAACAACAAATAACAACTGCCTTTCTCGGGTAAAAAATTGTTTTAAATTGTTCTCAGTTGTTGAGGAGCTTGCGACGACCCAAAATATATTAATCGGCGCAATAATTTTGTTATTCCATTTTTTTGCAGTAATTTTGCATTGGAAATAACAAATGACTGAAAAATTATGGTTGATCAGACACTTCTTGTATATAATACAATGACTCGTAAGAAGGAGCGCTTTGAACCACTGCACGCCCCAAATGTGGGTATGTATGTCTGCGGTCCTACAGTATATGGTGATGCACATCTTGGACATGCCCGTCCTGCCATCACCTTCGATATCCTCTTCCGTTATCTGCAGCACTTAGGCTATAAGGTGCGCTATGTACGCAACATCACTGATGTGGGTCACCTTGAGCATGATGCCGACGAAGGCGAGGACAAGATTGCAAAGAAGGCACGCCTCGAGCAGTTGGAACCAATGGAGATTGCACAGTACTACACCCGCCGCTTCAACTCGGCAATGGAGAAACTCAATGTGCTCCCTCCATCAATAGAGCCACACGCCACTGGTCATATCATCGAGCAGCAGGAACTCGTGCAGCAGATTCTCGACAACGGCTATGCCTACGAGTCGAACGGCAGTATCTATTTCGATATTGAGAAATATAACAAGGATTATAAGTACGGCATTCTCTCTGGTCGCACACTCGAGAACATCAAGGACGCCAGTCGCGACACCCTTGCAGGAGTAGGCGAGAAGAAGAACCAAGCCGACTTCGCCCTCTGGAAGAAGGCACAGCCAGAGCATATAATGCGTTGGCCTTCGCCATGGAGCGACGGATTCCCTGGCTGGCATTGTGAGTGTACGGCGATGGGAAGGAAGTATCTCGGTGAGGAGTTCGACATCCACGGAGGCGGTATGGACCTTATCTTCCCACACCACGAGTGCGAGATAGCACAGGCACAGGCATCGATGGGCCATCAGGCAGTGAAATACTGGATGCACAACAATATGATTACCATCAACGGACAGAAGATGGGTAAGTCGTATAACAACTTCATCACCCTCGACCAGTTCTTCAAGGGCGAGCACGAATTGTTGACAAAGGCATTCTCGCCAATGACAATCCGTTTCTTCATCCTCTCGGCACACTACCGTGGAACTGTTGACTTCTCGAGTGAGGCACTCGAGGCAGCAGAGAAGGGTTTCGCACGACTGATGACAGGACTGAAGGACCTGAAGCGCATTCAGACAGCAAAAGGTTCAACACCAGAAATGGCAAAGTTCGTTGCCGAGTTGCCACAGCAACTATACGATGCAATGAACGATGACCTGATGACACCAATCGTCATCTCTACATTGTTTGAGGCATGCCATCAAGTGAACCTCCTCGTTGACCGTAAGATGAAGATTTCGGCCGACGACCTGCAGAAACTCTCCGACACAATGCACCTCTTCACAGAGGAAATCCTCGGTTTGACAAATGCCACAGGTGGTGCTTCGTCAGAGAAGGACAAAGCCCTCGACAAGGTGATGCAGATGGTACTCGAGATGCGTGCAAAGGCAAAGGCAGAGAAAGACTGGACAACAAGCGACAAGATTCGCGACGAACTCCAGGAGGCAGGCATCATCGTGAAGGATACCCCTGACGGGGCGATATGGGAGATGTAGCCTAACCAAGCCTTCCCAAAGGGAAGGAAGCCTCTCTCCCCGCTCTCCCCTTCAGGGAGAGGGCCGCTAACGCAGACTTTTCTTTTTTAGACAGAATGAATAAATAATTAATGGATAATTAATGGCCAATTAATGG
>DCIM01000065.1:4340-7363 GCA_002316005.1 Prevotellaceae bacterium UBA1726
AATTAATGTCTAAAAGAAAAATATCTATTTATAGCGATTCATTAATGGCTTTTCTATCACAAACCACGATAGGGAAGCCATTATGCTTGTTATAAGGAGGGTGAGGAGGAAGCAGAGATGGATGTTATAATCCTTCACGCCGTAGAGGATGAGAACCTGAATGACAGGGAAATGATAGAGATAAAGTCCGTAGGTGACATTATCGAATCGGCGGAAGAAATTCAGCGGTTTGCAATGATAGGCAATGCCAATGATAAGGGCAGAGAAGGTGAGCGGTTCGATGGCAAAGCAGAACTCCGTGAGATAAGGTACGCGGACAACATAAACCATCACTTCGGCCAATATCGCCACAGGAAGGATGAAGCGGATTCGCTTGCTCACCCAATCGAAGAACAGCAGATAGAACATGCCCGAGAAGAAATACATGAAATACTGCGTCTGTATGGAAGCCTTCTGATAGATGACAAGGCTGATGGCGATGACAGGAAAGATGAACACACGCTTACCAATGCGATGCATTATCATCACTATGAAAGGCACAAGGACATAGAACAGTACCTCCTGCTTCATCGACCACAGCGAACCGTTCATCTGCGGCACTACATTGTTTTGGAAAGTCTGTGGCAGTTCGGGCTCAAGCCAGTTGAGCATAAGGAGATTGGCAACGGTGTATTTCCATGTCTGGAGAGACGCGAAGAAGTCGCCCGAAGGAAGCGAAGTCACCACCCATCCCACAAGAAGACAGACGAGGATACACACCACATAAGCCGGAATGATACGCACGAAACGCTTTCGGGCATACGACTTTATCTGGCAGTCGCGACGCAGGAAACTATAAGTAACGAGGAATCCCGTGATGGTGAAGAAAGCCTTCACGCGCATTCCGCCAGTGATAAACCAGAACTGCTCCTGATTGGTCAGTGTGCAGAAATGAGCAATGATGAGCGACAGGGCAAAGAGATACCTGAGGAAGTCAAAGCAATTGCTTTTCCTTACCTCCTGGATTATAGTATCGTTGAGTATCCCCTGCATAGAGCCTTATCTTACGATGGCAACTTTTGCCACAACACCTTTCTTGCCGTCTTCGGTAGCCACCATGACCATATAGACACCCGAAGCAACAGGCTTGTTGTCGAGGTCGCAACCATCCCAGATGAATGTACCACCATTCGACATACCCTCAGCCACAAGTTGACCACCAGCAGTGACAATCTTCACGCTGGCACGATAGGTGAGGCCTTTGATGGTGATAGGGCCAGTATAATCAGGGGTGACAGGATTTGGATAGGCATAAACATTATCCTTGTCGAGTTCCTCAGCCTCGCCCGAAGCATCGCTGGTGTAAGAGCAGAGGCCCTTTACAGTGCCGAAATACACCTCACCCGTCTTATCGTCGATGGCGATGCTCTCCACATTGTCAGAAAGCAGCGAACTGTTCTCGGAGGTGAAATGATGAATCTGAGTGATGTTGTCGGCATCAACGAGATAGACGCCGTGACCGTTAGTACCAAACCATTTGCGGTTAGCACCATCAATAGCCATGCAAGAGATATCGATGCCCGCAAGGAGATAATCGGCAAGACTCGTTCCGTCGTTGCGAGGAATCTTTATCTGCTGGAACACCTCATTGCCCGCAAGGATGTCGGAAGCAAGGAGTTCGACAGGTCCCATATCGGTGCCATACCAGATGTTACCCTCCTTATCCTCAACACAGCAACGACCGAAGGTCACTGCCACCTGTGTGGCATCCTCGTTGATGATGGTCTTGTAGGCCTTGAGTTCGTCGGTGGCGGTGTTGTAGCAAGCAAGGACAGGAGTACGCCAGTCGTTGTTGACAAACCACAGCAAACCGCGAGAATCGAAGAATGTACCCTCCTGACGCTCCCAGGAATAGTTTGCCTGGTTGAGCATTTCTTTGTGCTTATAGGTTGTCCAGTTGCCCTTAGCATCGAGTTTCAGGATGCATGGGTCGGCAGCAATGCCGTTGAACACCCATAAGTCGTTGTTGGAGTCGAAGAGGGCCGAAGTGACGAGGGTGTAATCAATAGCAGTGGCAGGCACTGTCGCTGCAAGTTGGAGAGGTGAGTTTTCGCTGTAGTAGGCATTGATAACCTTTCCGTCCTTATACTCGTAGAGGCCAGTTCGAGCAGGCACAAACCAGTGAGTCTCGTCCTTTGGGTCAATCTCTATCTTATAAGGCTTGACATATGATCTTTCGGAGATATATTTGATGTCGTTGCTTACTATTCGCCAAGTATCACCATCCTTAATCTGGACATAAGCCGGACGGACAGGCGAAACACTACCGAAACCCGTAACCGAATAGAGTTTGTTGTTGTAGATGCGGAGATATCCGAAATAGTTGAGATCAGGACTGTCAGGACGATGACTCTTGGCAATGGTCATCTGCTCGTCGGTGATTCGTTTGTTCTCGGCTGTATATCCCGCCGTGCGACTCCAGTTAGCCTTGTCAGAGAGGTTGGAAGTGAGGAGGGCAGAATACTGACCGCTCGCCTTCGACTCAGCATAGATGCGGTTGTTGTCCACATGAGTCCAGGTTACCGAAATGCCAATGTTGTAGGTGTCGCTGATGTAAGCCTCGGCAACATTAACCTTCACAATACCGAAACCAGTGCTCAGGTAGGCAAATTTACCATTGATGTTGAGGCCGTTGATGGTCTTGTCATCGGTCATCGACTTTGAATAGTAGTCGCTGATGTTGATGACATTGCCATTCTCCTGAAGGATGTCGATGTTCTGGTTTGAATAGACGATGACCAATCGGCGAGCTGCCTGACACCAACCGATGTGAGCAATATCACAATCGGAGAGAGTCTTCGCCTTGTCATAGACGGTGACACTCTGATCGTTGGAATTGTAGGAATACAATCCACCCGAGGCAAGTACATAAGTATTTGAGCCCGCTGTCTCCACTTCGGTTATTGTGCCGAAAGCAGGATAGATGGTCCATTCGCCCACGATGCCCGCACTGAACGCCAGTTGCGCCATCAACGCCAATGCTA
>DCIM01000065.1:7428-46947 GCA_002316005.1 Prevotellaceae bacterium UBA1726
AACTCCGCGAGTTTCTTCACCGCTCTTGCCCTGTGCGAAATCTCATTCTTTACATCAACGCCCAACTCAGCGAAAGTACCTTCATATCCCTCTGGCTTGAACACTGGGTCATAACCAAAACCCTTCTCGCCGCGCTTCTCGGTTGTTATCTCACCACGAACGATGCCCTCGAAGAGATGCTCCTCGCCACCAAGGATAAGAGCAATGGCAGTGCGAAACTGAGCCTTGCGGTTGTCCGAATCCTTCAGTTTGTCGAGCAGACAGCGAGTGTTGGCCTCTGCATCGTGCGAATCGCCATAGCCGTTCATAGTACCGAAACGGGCAGTGTAGATGCCAGGGCCACCGTTGAAAGCCTCCACCTCAAGACCAGTGTCATCGGCAAAGCAATCCACTCCGTAGCGGTCGCTGATATAATGAGCCTTCTGGAGAGCATTGCCCTCAAGAGTATCGGCAGTTTCAGGAATATCATCGTGACAACCCAGTTCGGCAAGCGACACAATCTCGAACTCATTGCCGAGGATTCCGCGAATCTCGCTCAACTTATGGGCGTTGTTTGTTGCAAAAATAATCTTTCTCATAGGATGTAATTTTGTAATATAACGCAAAAATACTGCTTTTATTTCGTTTCCAACCTATAAGGTTGAATAATATTCGCTTTTTTTTGGTAATTTTGCATACGAAAACGCCCCCAAGGGCTAAAACTTGAAACCTGAAACATGGAACTTGAAACGCCCGTAGGGCAACTATGATGAAACGATTTCTGCAATTCCTCCGCAACTGGACACTGCCTGTGGCAATGATTCTCGGTGCTCTCGGTTATTTTCTGATAACCGCACTGCCATTGTCGGCCGAAGCGAAATCGACCACCTATATGGCTATAAGCCATTACATCCAACCGGTGCTCTTGTTCAGTATGCTTTTCCTCTCGTTCACGAAGGTAGCACCTCAGGATATGCGCCCCCACCGTTGGCATCTGTGGGTGTTGCTCTGCCAGATGGGATGTTTCATCGCGTTTTCGCTATTGGCAATGTGGGTTGATGGCATAGAAAACAAGATTCTATGCGAAGGAGCAATGCTCTGTTTCGTCTGTCCTACCGCCACCGCCTCGGCAGTGATAACGGGAAAGTTGGGCGGAAGTTTGAGTGGTGTGACAACCTATCTGCTCATCTGCAATCTTGTTGTTTCGCTTCTTGCCCCAGCCTTCCTCACAATGGTGGAACCACGAGCAGGACTCGACTTCCTCACATCATTCTTCATGATAATGGGAAAGGTGTTCCCGTTGCTCATCTGTCCATTGTTTCTTGCTTGGGTGGTGCGTTATATATTACCGAAATTCCATGCCCGACTGCTCAAAATCACAGGACTTGCATTCTACATCTGGGCAGTGGCTTTGGCATTGGCAATCCTCGTGACCGTTCGCTCAATCATGGAGACATCAATAGGAATGTCCTATCTTTTCGGTTTGGCAATAATCTCGCTCGTCTGCTGCGTTTTCCAGTTTGCCGTAGGCAAGAAGATTGGTTCGCACTATGATGCCCCGAAATCGCGCGAGAATCGCATTACTGCCGGTCAGGCATTCGGACAGAAGAACACAGTGTTCATCATCTGGCTCGGATTGGTGTTCCTCGACCCTGTGACTTCCATTGTAGGCGGACTTTACTCCGTTTGGCACAACATAATCAATTCGTATCAGTTATATAAATCGCGCAACCCAAAATGAAAAGATATTTCATCATAACTCTCGTGGGACTTTTGCTGTTTTCTTGTTCAAAGAAGGCAGAAGACACTGTGCCTGAAGGTTTTGAATCGGAGGTGATGCTGGGCATGACACCAATAAAAGACCAAGGCAAGAGCGACCTTTGTTGGGTTTATGCCATGCTTGCAACCATTGAGACAGAGCATCTTATGCGAGGCGATTCGGTGAATCTGTCGGTTGATTATACAGCCCGAATGTTTCTTCAGGAACAAGCCATGGAATACTTCCACTCAAAGGGCGAGAAGGCAATAAGTCAGCGTGGAATGGGCCCTATGACCATTGACCTTCTGATGAAATACGGAGCAATGCCCCACGACTCGTATTATCCAAGGAAAACCATCAACTATAAGGTTCTGCAGCGCAAGATTACCAATACCGTTGATTTGGCCCTTTCCCATCGCGAGGATGAGGCTCAATGCCTGAAGGATGTGCAGCATCTATTGGACGAGGAGATTGGTTTTCTGCCAAAGTTTGTGTTTATGTTTGGCGTGAAATACACCTTCCTCGAATTTGCCCATTCGGTGTGTCTGCGCGATGAATACGAGTCGCTTACAAGTCTCGGGGATTACCCTTACGGCGAGAAGATTCGCCTTCCTTTTGCAGATAATCACTACGATTGCGAGGCAATGAATATTGAGCCCGACACACTTGTTGCGACAATTGAAAATGCCCTCAGAAACGAGCATCCGGTGTTGTGGGAAGGAGGTCCGAACGATAATCACGCAGTAGCCATTATCGGTATGGGAAAAAGCAAGAGCGGAAAGGAATATTTCGTGGCCAAGAATTCTTGGGGCGATGATAATCCAACCAAGGGATTGCTCTATATCAGTAAGGATTATGTGAAGAACCACACCTCAGTTGTTGTTGCTCCAAAGAACTAAAAAAAAAGACCACCCCCGTTGCTGGAGATGGTCTTCTTTTTTTATTGTGAATTGGGGCTTTACTTCAAACCTCTGTTCTTCAGGAGGCCGTCAATCTTTGGGTCGGCACCGCGGAAATTGCGATACATTGTCATACCGTTGTCAATGCCGCCAGGAGTGAGGATATATTTGCGGAAACGAGCAGCAACATCCTGATTGAAGATGTCACCTGTCTCCTTGAATGCCTCGAAACCATCAGCATCGAGCACCTCTGCCCAGATGTAAGAATAGTAGCCGGCAGTATAACCGCCACCCATGGTGTGGCTGAAGTTTGTCACACGATAACGAGGTTGAATCTGACGAGGAATGCCGCGCTCAGCGAGTTTCTTCTCCTCGAACTTCATTACATCAAGGTCCTCTGGAACCTCAGTGAGCACATGGAGATCCATGTCCACATACGAAGCAGCGAGATACTCCACTGTGGCAAATCCCTGACCATACTTGCTGCAAGCATTGTACTTGTCGAGGAGTTCCTGTGGAAGAGCCTCACCGGTCTTGTAGTGCTTTGCATAGACAGCAAGAACCTCAGGCTCAAATGCCCAGTGTTCATTAATCTGCGAAGGCAACTCCACGAAGTCGCGCTCTACACCACCCACACTCTGATAATGCACATCGCGCATGAAAGAATGGAGTGCATGACCGAACTCATGGAACATTGTCGAAACATTGTCAATGCTCTGGAGAGCAGGTTTGTCGCTACTTGGAGGAGTCATGCTGCAAACATTCACAACAACTGGTTCCACACGCTTGCCATTCTCGTAGGTCTGGCTGCGGAAAGAAGTACACCAAGCACCGGCACGCTTTCCATCGCGAGGATAATAGTCACTGTAGAAGAGAGAAAGCAACTTTCCGTCCTTGTCGTAAACCTCCCACGCATTTGCTGTCTGCTCGTAGGCAGGGAGTTCGGCAGTCACATCCTTGAATGTGAGGCCGTAGAGTTTGTTGGCAACAAAGAACACACCCTTGAGGACATTGTTGATTTCGAGATATTCAGAGAACTGCTCCTCATCGAAATTGAACTTCGCCTTACGCGCGCGTTCATTATAATACATATAATCCCATCCCTCAGGTTCGCAGTCGAGTCCGTCCTTCTTCATCTCCTCGCGGATGTCAGCCAACTCAGCGTTAGCAGCCTTCACGGCAGGAGTCCAAATCTGGTCGAGGAGGTTGTAAACAGCCTCAGGAGTCTTTGCCATACGAGTATCGAGAATCTGTGAAGCACAGTTCTTGAATCCCATCAGTTTTGCACGCTCAAGACGCAGTTTCACGAGTTTCGCGCAAATCTCCTTGCTGTCATATTCGTTGCCCTGATTACCACGATTGCAGTAAGCAAGGTAAACCTTCTTACGCAATTCGCGGTTAGAGCAATACTGCAGAACCGGGTTGCACGAAGAACGCTGCATATTGAACATATACTTGCCCTTCTGTCCCTGAGCCTCAGCCATCTGAGCCGCACGATCGATGTTTGCCTGTGGCAAACCAGTGAGTTCGTCCTTGCTATCGGCTGTAACGAAGGTGTTGTTTGTCTCGTGGAGAAGATTCTGCGAGAACTGAATCTGCAGAGAAGAAATCTCCTGGTTAAGGTCGCGCAACTTTGCCTGATCAGCCTCAGAGAGTTCAGCACCATTACGCTTGAAACGCTTGTAGATATTGTCGAGAACCTTCAGTTCCTCCTTTGTCAGCTGAGTGCTGTCCACCTCATCGTAAACCTTCTTCACACGCTTGAAGAGTTCTGGATTCATGTAGATGTCATCGCTGTGAGCCGAGAGGATAGGCGAGAGTTCAGCCTCCAAAGCACGAGTTTCGGCAGTAGAGTTACTTGACGAGATAGGCGAGAAAGTCATCTCCATACGCTCAAGTTCCTCACCGCTGTTGTCGAGAGCAGCAATGGTGTTCTGGAATGTAGGAGCCTCAGGATTGCTGATGATAGCCTTGATGCGAGCCTTCTCCTTCTCCATACCGAGAAGTGCCGCCTCGCGGTAGTCGTTGATAGTGATTTTGTCGAACGACTCCACTCCGTGTTTGTTCTCGCTCTTTGAGAGCAACGCATTTTTGTGATTGTCAGTCATAGGCAATTGTGATTCTGCCACTTCAGGAGCCTTGCAACCGAAAATAGCGGCAAGAACCACTGACGAGAGAATGATTTTTTTGTTCATGTCTATAATTGTTTTAATTATTGTATGCAAGTGCGTAGATGCGAATCTGCTTGATCATTGCCAACAGACCATTTGAACGGGTAGGCGAGAGGTGCTCGCGGAGCCCAATCTGGTCGATAAAGTAGAGGTCGGCATCAAGAATCTCCTGTGGAGTGTGACCCGAAAGAATACGAAGCAACAGAGCCACAATACCCTTCACGATGAGAGCATCACTATCGGCTTGCAACTCAATGTTTCCATCTACAAGGTCGCACTGAACCCACACACGACTCTGACAACCATCAATGAGGTTGCTTTCGGTCTTGTATTTCTCATCGAGAGGTTCCAGTTCGTTGCCCAAATCAATGAGCATCTGGTATTTGTCCATCCAATCGTCGAAATCATTGAATTCCTCAATAATCTCGTCCTGTATTTCGTTAATCATCATATCCTTCTACCTTTTTCAAAATGTACAACTTATCACTTGGGCGAACCTTCTCAGGCACAGCCAACGACACACGCCAGCCCTTCTTTGCCTTCTCCACCGGTTTAAGGTCGAAACGAATCTCGTCAGCATTCAAATAGATGACACCCGTTGTAGGACCGGTGATGAGGAGCTTGTCGCCCTTGCAGAGTTCGTGAGCCTCAATCTGGAACTCAGCAACACCGAGTTTCGAGAAGTATTTGATGCCCTTTCCGCAATAAACCTTCTTCTCTGTAGCCAACGAACCGTAGTGCTTGTTCCATTCGCCGAGAGTCTGTCCCTGATAGTATCCGTCCCAGAAACCACGGTTGAAGACACTTGCCAAACGGTCATCCCAGGCATCCTTCTTCTCCTCAGTGAAGACAACACCCGGAGTATTGGCGTTGATATCCTCGAGAGCCGCAGCAATGGCCTCTTTGTAGCAACTGACAACGGTATGAACATACTCAGGACCGCGAGCACGACCCTCAATCTTGAACACACGCACACCAGCACGCATCATTCGGTCAATGAAACGGATTGTCTTCAAGTCCTTTGGACTCATGATGTATTTGTTGTCAACCTCCAACTGGCAACCTGTATCGGTATCAGTGAGGGTGTAACTTCTGCGGCAAAGTTGCATACACTCGCCACGATTAGCCGAACGACTTGTATTGTTCAGACTCATGTAGCACTTGCCCGAAATGGCCATGCAGAGAGCTCCGTGACAGAACATCTCAATGCGAATCTGCTCGCCCTTAGGACCACAGATATTCTCCTCCACGATGTGGCGATAGATTTCTGCTACCTGAGTCATATTCAACTCGCGAGCCAATACCACAACATCGGCAAACTGAGCATAGAAACGCAATGCCTCAATGTTGGAGATGTTGAGTTGGGTAGAGAGGTGAACCTCCACGCCTACTCTGTTACAATAAGTCATCACAGCCACATCGCTCGCAATGACAGCAGTAATCTCCGCCTCCTTTGCAGCATCCACAATCTGGTGCATTGTCTCAATGTCCTCACCATAGATGATGGTGTTTACTGTGAGATAGGTCTTGATGCCGTGCTCGTTGCAAGTCTGGGCAATCTCGCGAAGGTCGTCAATGCTGAACTTATTCGCCGAATGCGAACGCATATTCAACTGGCCGATGCCGAAATACACAGAGTTCGCACCCGCCTGAATGGCAGCAGCCAATGACTCACGAGAGCCCACAGGAGCCATTATCTCGAATTCGTTGAAATTCATATCTTGTCTTATTAATCGTTTTGCAATATCTTCAAATATTCCTCGTAATCGATGAAGCGACCGCCCATGGATTTGAGATGAGGAGTTTCCAGTTGACAGTCAATCATCTTCAAGTTCTCCTCCTGCATCCATTTTGCAAGGAAGATAAGTGCCATTTTGCTGCCACTCGGTACAAGCGAGAACATTGATTCGCCAATGAAACTCTTGCCAATTGTCTCGCCATAAAGTCCACCCACCAGACGATAGCCATCCTTGTTGTAGTACCATTCCTGGTCATCTCTTCCTGCCGGTTTTGCATCCTCATCGGGTTGAGTGTCCCACACCTCCACACTGGTGCAGTAGCCATCATTATGGAGTCGTGTGTAAGCCTCAATGATGTGAGGTCCGAGCCATGCTCCACGCTCATGGTCGCGAAGTCCGCCACAATAGCCCATCACCTGAGTGAAAGCCTGATTGAACGAGAACTGATAGCGTTTCTTGTTTAGCAATGTTCGCATGGAGTGACTCACATGAATCTCGTCAGGGAAGATAACGAATCGCTTCATTGGACACCACCATTGTATCCATGGTTCTCCGTTCTCATCACGGAAGTTGTTATCCTCCTTGCGGTAAGCATACCATGGGAAGATGCCATTGAAATAGGCGAGAAGCAGTCGTTCCTTGCTGAGGTCACCGCCTACAGCGAAGATTCCGTCCTCATCGCCCTTGCGTGGATCAGGGAAACCGATTATTTTGGGGTCGAGTCTGTATATCATAGTAGCCTAACCAAGCCTTCTTTCTTTGGGAAAGCGGCAGAGCCGAGCGCCCAAAGGGAAGGATGTTAAATACTTTATTGGATTTCTAATTCGTTGTTGTTGATTCCTACCTTTATCTCCTTCTGTGAGTTCTTGGTTGGTTTGCCGAAGAGAATCTCACGCATGAGGAGAGGATTGAGATGCTGCTGAATAATTCTGTCCATCTCGCGGGCACCATACTGACGAGTATAGCCCTTTGAAAGGAGGAACTCGTGAGCCTCGTCGGTGAGATGAAGTGCCACATCCTTTGCAGCAAGTTTCGCATCGAGTTGGCGAAGTTTCTTGTCGAGAATGAGTCGAGCCATCTCAATATCCATATCGCGGAAGACGATAGTACCCGAGAGTCGGTTGATGAACTCCGGTTTGAAAGTCTTCTTCACCTGAGCCATCATTGCCTCACCACGACTGACACTTCCGTTGAAACCGACATTTGCCTGAGAAGCAAACTGAGCACCCGCATTCGATGTCATGATGAGGATTACATTGCGGAAATCGGCCTTCTGACCTTTGTTGTCGGTCAGTCGGGCATAATCCATCACCTGAAGCAGGATGTTGTAGATGTCCGAGTGAGCCTTTTCAATCTCGTCGAGCAGAAGAACACAGTTTGGAGTCTTGCGAATGGCATCAGTAAGAAGACCGCCATCCTCGTAACCCACATAACCCGCAGGCGAACCGATGAGTTTTGCCACGGTATGCTTTTCTGTGTATTCCGACATATCGAATCGTACCAGTTCGATGCCCAACTCCTGAGCAAGCACACGAGCCACCTCAGTTTTTCCCACACCCGTAGGACCAACGAAGAGCAGTGATGCAATAGGTTTGTTGTCCTCGAGCAGTCCTGCCTTTGACATCTGCACAGCCTCCACTACACGACGGATGGCCTCGTCCTGACCATAGATTTGTGAAGAGATGTTGGCATTCAGTGTTGCAAGTGCTGTGTTGTCATCACCCTTCAATGCCTTTGCATCAATCTTGCAGACCTTAGCAAGGATATCGTTGATGAGAGGACGGTCCACCTTTTGATAACGGCGAGCCTTGTTGTTTCCGTTCTTGTCGAGCAGAGGATGAATCTGGCGGAAGGCACAAGCCTCATCAACAAGGTCAATAGCCTTGTCAGGAAGGAATCTATCCGAGATATGGCGCGAAGCCATCTCCACAGCATAGGTTATTGTATCCTCAGGAATTGCCACTCCATGGAACTCCTCATACTTCGCCTTCAGTCCCTTTAGGATTTCAATTGTGTCCTCCTGTGATGGTTCGGCAATGTCAATCTGCTGGAATCGGCGCACAATACCCTTGCTCTTGGCAAAATAGCGGTTGTATTCCTGATAAGTGGTAGAACCGATGAAACGGATGTCACCACTCTCGAGGTAAGGTTTGAGCATATTCGAAGCATCCATTGCCCCATCACTGCCCTTGCCCGCACCAACAAGGTTGTGTACCTCATCAATATATACTATGGCGCGACCCTCCTTACGGATACCGTCCATCACCATCTTTATTCTCTTCTCGAAGTCACCGCGGAACTGTGTTCCTGCGAGCAAAGTACCAAGGTCGAGCGAGTAGATGCGATAACCCCAGAGTCGTTCTGGTACATCTCCGCGCTCAATCATTGCTGCCAATCCATAGACAAGAGCAGTCTTGCCCACTCCCGGTTCACCGATGTGGAGAGGATTGTTCTTGTCCTTACGGCACAAAACCTGAATGGTACGCTCCAATTCCTCCTTACGGCCAATAAGTGGATTGTGGTCTTTGAGTTGGTCGTTGATGCAAGTGACGAGTTGTCGCCAAGGTTGAGCCTTCTCGTTCTCCTCGTTCTCCACATCATCTTCAATCTCGCCTTCCTCCTCTTCGTAAGCAGTGAGGACATTAGTGACGATTTCCGTTGGGTCCTGATCAGTATTGCTCAGGATGATATGTCGTGCCTGAGAATCAGGCAACTGGAGGATAGCATCCACGATATGTGGCACATCAACCTCATCCTGATCAGCACCGAGAGCCTGAGTCTCGGCAATAGTCATCATGTCATCAGCCTGATCGGAGATAATCAGGTCGTATTCTATATCGCCAGGAACCTTCTCAATGGCTTTCATGCAAGCGTCAAGGTCGTTGACAAACTTTTTGTAGTCTATTTCGCAATAGTAAAGCGAACGGACGAAAGTGTCATCGTTGAGAAGTCCGATGAGGATATGCTCCGGTGTGACGAACTCATGCCGGAACTCATGTGCCTTCTGTGCGGCAACATTGAGAATCTGTCTTGCTTTTGCTGTAAAATTCATCTTGTGTGTCTTTTTTTATTCTGGTTGATAAGTAAGTCTGAGTGGGTAGTTCTCGGCACGCGCCATATTGACGGCCTTGCGAACCTTACTCTTTGCTATGTCGTAAGTGTAGATGCCTACAATGGCCTGACCGCTCTTGTGAACAGCCATCATCAGAGTTTCGGCTTCGGCTGGTTGTTTGAAGAAAACCTCACGCAGCACCTTTACAACGAAATCCATTGTTGTGAAATCGTCGTTATAGATAATCACCTTGAATCTGCGTGGTTCGCTGATGTTGGTGTTTTGTCTTTCTTTGATGTTCGAAGATGTTTCTGCCATTATTATTACTTTAACCCTTAACCGTTAACCCATAACCATTACTTCTGCATTTCATGCAGTTTCTTGTAGTATCCGTCCTTTTCGAGGAGTTCCTCGTGAGTACCGTTCTCCACAATCTTTCCCTCGTGGAGTACATAAATCTCACTGGCGTTCTTGATTGTAGACAGACGGTGGGCGATAGCCACTGTAGTACGAGTCTTCATCAGTCGTTCCAGTGCATCCTGTACGAGTCGCTCACTCTCTGTGTCGAGAGCCGAAGTAGCCTCATCAAGGATGAGGATAGGAGGGTTCTTCAGGATGGCACGGGCAATACTTACTCGTTGGCGCTGTCCACCCGAGAGTCGTCCTCCACGATCGCCTATGCAAGTGTCATATCCATTCTCGGTCTGAGTGATGAAGTCATGTGCATTGGCAATACGTGCTGCTTGCTGAATCTCCTCGTCAGTGGCCGAGTCAACACCGAATGCGATATTGTTGCGGAAGGAATCATTGAAGAGGATAGCCTCCTGATTCACATTTCCGATGAGTTGGCGAAGGTCGTGAACACCAAGGTCTTTAACATTGATTCCATCAATGAGCACCTCTCCCTCCTGACAATCATAGTAGCGAGGAATCAAATCCACAAGAGTGGACTTGCCTGAACCCGACTGTCCCACAAGGGCTATCGTCTTGCCCTTAGGAATGACAAGGTTGATATCCTTGAGTACCCACTGCTCGCCATAGCGGAAACTGACATGACGGAACTCAATCTGATGCTCGAACGAAGAGATAGCCTTTGGATTCTCTGCATCCTTGATGGCAATCTCGGCATTCAGAATCTTGTCCACACGGTCCATTGAAGCCAGTCCCTTTGGGATGTTATATCCCGCCTTCGAGAATTCCTTCAGTGGATTGATGATGGAATAGAGCATCACCATATAATAGATGAACACAGGACCCGAGAGGGTAGTGCCGTTGAGTACGAGAACTCCACCAAACCACAATACGATGACAATCATAACTGTTCCGAGGAACTCCGACATTGGATGAGCCATCTGCTGACGAGTGTTCACTAAAGTGATATGTCGGCGATAGGAAGAATTGATGCGGTCGAAACGCTCGTTCATCTTCTCCTCTGCGCAGAAAGCCTTGATGATACGAAGACCACCGAGAGTTTCCTCCACCTGACTCATTGTGTCACTCCAGAGCGATTGTGCCTTTGTTGACTGTGCCTTCAGTTTTCGGCCCACAAATCCCATGAACCAACCAAATATAGGAACAAAAACAAGAGTAAACGCCGTTAATTCCCAAGAAATGAAGATTAATGCCGAAAAATATGCAATTATGAGGATTGGATTCTTGAAAAGCATATCCAGCGAAGACATGATACTGTTCTCAATCTCTTGCACATCGCCCGACATTCGTGCAATGATGTCACCTTTTCTCTCTTCCGAGAAGAATCCCAATGAGAGAGAAGTGATTTTGTTGTAGAGTTGGTTGCGAATGTCGCGAACCACACCAGTACGGATTGGAATGATGGTTGCCGAAGAAAGGAAATAGGCTCCAGTCTTCAGGAATGTCATGAACGCAAGGAACAATCCGATGAGCAGCAATGCCATTGATGCTCCATAGGCATTGATAATCTGCTGAACGAAATAGTTGAGGTTGTTCATTGCTATCTCGCTTATTCCGTCCCAGTGCCACTCCATATATCCCGTTGCCGCTGCTGCATCATTGGTTTTGAAAATAATCTGCAGGATAGGAATGATAGCGGCAAAAGAGAATATGTTGAGTACTGCCGAGAGTATGTTGAATACCACCGACAGAACAAGATATTTCTTGTAAGGAGGAATAAACCTCTTGAGTACTTTTATGAATTCTTTCAAATTGAAAATTGAGGATTGAGAATTGGAAATTATGATTACTTTATTTCTTCTCCAAAGAGAGTTGCGCTTGACGAACCGGTGATTCTCACCTTTACGAAATCGCCAATGTGGTGGTTGCCCTTGTCAAAGACAACAACCTTGTTCTGCTCTGTTCTGCCGAACAACTGTTCACGACTGCGCTTGCTGTATCCCTCTACGAGAACCTCAAACTCCTTACCTTCATCGTTTTTGTAGGAGATGGCGCTCATTTCGGTCTGCAACTGGATGAGTTCGTTCAGACGGCGTATCTTCTCTTCTTCAGAGACATTGTCTGGCAGATGCTTTGCTGCATAAGTGCCAGGACGCTCGCTATACTTGAACATAAATGCTGAGTCAAACACAACATCGCGAACGAGGTCGAGTGTCTCTTGATGGTCTTCGAGAGTTTCGTCATGATAGCCCACAAAGACATCCGTTGTGATGCCGCAACCAGGAATGATTCTGCGAATATCTTCAATTGACTTCAGATATTGCTCCTTGGTATACTTTCGGTTCATGAGTTTCAGAATCTTGTTGCTACCGCTCTGCATTGGGAAATGGATATGCTTGCAGAGGTTTGGTTCCTCGGCAATGGCATGGAGGATATCCTCTGTCATGTCCTCTGGGTTAGAGGTTGTGAAGCGTACACGCATTCCCGGTACGGCCTGAGCCACTATGCGGAGGAGTTCGGCAAACGAAGTGCCACCTTCTATTTTCTTTCCCGCAGGCGAGAGTCCGTAACTGTTTACATTCTGTCCGAGAAGTGTCACCTCCTTGAAGCCACGAGCCTCAAGGTCCTTCACTTCGGCGAGGATACTTTCCACATCACGACTGCGCTCGCGTCCGCGTGTGTAAGGAACGATGCAATAGTGGCAGAAATTATTGCAGCCACGCATGATACTCACGAAACCACCCACCTTTCCGGCGTGGAGACGCTGAGGTAGGATGTCGCGATATGTCTCGGTTGTTGAGAGTTCTATGTTGATTGCCTTATGTCCGGCTTCTGCCTGTGCCACCAAGTCAGGGAGTGAGAGGTAGGCATCAGGACCAGCCACGAGGTCGGCATGATGATTCTTGATAAGGTCGTCCTTTACTCTTTCGGCCATACAGCCGAGAACACCGAGTATTACCTTGCGACCATCACGCTTGTTGATGTTGTGCAGGGTTTCCAGACGATTATAGACTTTTGTCTCCGCATTCTCGCGGATAGAGCATGTATTGAGGAAAATGGCATCTGCCTGGTCTTCGTCCTCACAGATGTCATAGTCGGCCATCTTCATCACAGAGGCAACGACTTCCGAGTCGGCCACATTCATCTGACAGCCATAAGTTTCTATAAATAACTTCTTCATTAAGTTTGCTGAAATGCCCTCCCCCCAATGTGGGGGAGAGGGATTTGTTTTTTTTGGAAAGTTTCGTTTATGAAACTATCGTTTTTTACTTCTTTACAGTCTTCTTTGCAGGGGCTTTCTTTACAGGAGCCTTTGGTGCAGGTGCTGCAGCCTTTGTCTCCTCCTTTACCTCTGCTTCCTTCTTGTCAACCTTTACTATTTCGACAGTGAAAATCAAAGTAGAATAAGGTTTGATTTTTCCGGCATTACGCTCGCCGTAAGCAAGTTCCTGAGGGATGTAGAGTTCCCACTTCGAACCCTCTGGCATCATGCAGAGAGCCTCTGTCCAACCCTTGATGACCTGATCAGGACGGAAAGATGTTGTGTCAGGATTGCGCTTGTAAGAAGAGTCAAACACAGTACCGTCAATCATCTTGCCCTCATATTTCACGGTCACATTGTCTTCCTTTGTGGCAATTGTTCCGTTGCCCTGAGTGATGACCTTGTACTGAAGTCCTGAAGGGAGAGTGATTACACCGTCCTTTGTCTTGTTCTCTTCGAGCCACTTAGTGTTCTCTGCAATGTAGGCAGCATTCTTCAGAACCTTTGCTTCTTCTTGCTTTTCGCGTACATAAGAAGCGGCATCCTTTGCGTTCATCACTTCGGTGTTGTTTGTAGCACCATCAATGAAACCTTTGTAGAAGATGTCTTCCACGATTGAGTCAGGAGTATCTTCAAATGCTGCCTGCTGACGAGGGAGAATCTGCTTCTGCACCTGTGCTGAAATCTGGACACCAGCATTGTAAGCAACATACTTTGGATCTGTGCCACGGGCAATTGCCTCGTAGAATCCCTTCTTGAAGTCGGCCATATACATGGTGTCGAGGTCATAGTTCTGCTGAAGGAATTCAATCAGACCCTGAGTAGCAGCCAAACCGGCAGCATAACTTACAGAGTCCTGAGCAGTTGTTAACTGAACAGGAGCTTCAACAACGGCTGCAGTTTCTTCCTCTGCGGCCTTCTTTCCTTTCTTTTTCTTGTCTGCTGCGTTAGCAGAAAGAGTAGCACTCGCCAAGACGACGAGTGCCATAAACAAAATCTTTTTCATTGTCTATTTCAATATGGGGATTTTACAGCCCCATCTCCTATTATTCGATACCGAGGAGCTCAATATTGAACACGAGAGCAGAGAAAGGCTTGATGTTGCCTGCTGCACGCTCGCCGTAAGCAAGTTCCTGTGGGATGAATACTTCCCAGTTTGAACCTACTGGCATGTGAGTGAGAACCTCTGTCCAACCCTTGATAACCTGGTTAGCACGCATCTTCACTGGTTCGCCACGCTTGAATGAAGAATCGAACACTTCACCGTCAATTGTCTTACCCTCGTAGTTTACCTTTACCATTGAAGTATCAGCAGGAACGGTACCGTTACCCTCCTTGATTACGCGATACTGAATAAACGACTTTGTTCCGTCAGGGAGTGTTACAGGGATAGTCTTTACATCAGCCTTCTTGCCGTTTTCAGCGAGGAACTTCTCACCAGCCTTCTTGTTAGGACCGTAAGTCTCCTCTGCAGCCTTAGCCTTGATAGCCTGCATCTTGATCTGTGCAATGCCCTGAGCCTCTTCTGGAGTGAAGATACCCTTACTGTTTGTTGCACCAGTGATGAAACCTGCCATGAAATTCTTCAAAGAGATAGTCTTTGTTGAGTCATCACCGTAGATTTCGTGGTTGATACCAGGAATCATCTGGTTGCTGATCTGCTGACCAATCTGGATACCTGCGAAGTAAGCTGCCTTCTTCTTGTCGTCACCTGAGTTTACACCATCGTTGAGACCCTTGATGAACTGATCTACATAAGCAGTGTCCATACCCATACGACCAACGAGGTAGTCGCGGAGACCCTGTGTCTGTGAAAGACCGATAGCATAGCTCAATGTATCAACATCTGTCTTGAGGTTTGCCTTTGGTGTTGAATTGCCGCAACCGATAAGAGTTGCTGCTGCAATAGCAATAACTGCTACAATAGTTAACTTTTTCATTTTTTTGTTGTTTTAATTATTATTTGTTGATTTGATTTCAAATTTTACTTCACCTCAATGAGTTCAACATCAAAGATGAGAGCTGCGTATGGAGGGATTGCACCTGGAGCGCCCTGCTCGCCATAACCGAGTGTGTAAGGGATGAAGAAACGAGTCTTTCCACCTTCCTTCATTGTCTGCAGACCTTCTGTCCAACCCTTGATAACCTGATTCAGACCGAATGTAGCTGGTTCGCCACGCTGAATGCTTGAATCGAACATTGTACCATCGGTGAGCATACCCTCATAGTGGCAAACTACCTTGTCTGTTGCCTTTGGACTCTTACCTGTACCCTCTGTGAGAACCTTGTACTGAAGACCAGATGCTGTTGTGATGACACCGTCCTTCTTTGCATTCTCAGCAAGATACTTCTCGCCTGCTTCCTTCAATACCTTACCACGCTCTGCTGCTGCAGCACGCTGCTTCTTCTCCTGCTCCTGGAAGAAGTTCTGAACGAGAGTCTGTGCCTCTGCCTCAGAAAGCTGTGTTGTACCAGCGATTGAGTCCTTGATTGCCTGAGCGAAATCATCAATGTTGAGTTCCTGAGCACCCATATCTGCCAACTGACGGCCGATGCCCATACCTAAAGCATAACTTACTTTATCCATTTCGTTTTTTTTACCTAAATGTTTATTATTACTGTTATTTCAATTTCCGTAATTATTCAGGGCAGATGAGCAATATCGTCTGTCCTCATACATATGCATACGCGCACTTATGCGCAGAAAATTCGTGCAAAGTTACTACTTTTTCTTCAATACCTTTGTAATTATTATATATTTTTAGTATATTTGCCTCATATTTTGGTGATAATAGGAAAAATTACGATATGAAGAAAATAGTTTTTTTGACTGGTGCGGGAATGTCTGTTGAGAGTGGATTCAAGACTTTCCGTGGTTCTGACGGACTGTGGGAGAACTATCCTGTTTCGCAGATTGCTACTCACGAGGGTTGGCTCGCAGACCCTCAGTTGGTGACCGAATTCTACAATATGCTCCGTAAGAAACTCTATGCTGCAGAGCCTTGCAAGGGGCATCGCCTCATTGCTGAGATGGAGAAGGACTACGAGGTTCTTGTCATCACCCAGAATGTGGACAACCTCCATGAAAAGGGCGGTTCTACGAAGGTGTGCCATCTTCATGGTGAACTATCAAAGGTTTGTTCTTCAATCTCACCTTACGATTCTCGCTACATCCGCGAACTTCCAGAGGATGACTGCGAGGTGATTCCTGGTACAAAGGCTGGCGATGGTTCATTGCTCCGTCCGTTCATTGTCTTCTTCAACGAGAGTGTGCCAATGATCGAGGTGGCTGCCGAATGGGTGCAGCAAGCTGATGTCTTTGTCATCATCGGAACTTCGTTGAATGTCTATCCTGCAGCAGGACTTACCATGTATGTCCGTCCTGGAACACCAATCTATCTCATCGATCCAAATGATGTGAACTACAATCGCTCGCTTGGCATCACCCACATCAAGAAAGGTGCCTCAGAGGGAGTGGAGGAGTTGATTAAAATACTATCCGCCGAATAATAATTTGTTTCAATTATCACATAAACCAATCCAAAAACTAAGTATTAGGAAAATGAAACCACGCTATGATATTCTTGACGGACTGCGAGGCGTTGCAGCCCTTTGTGTCCTTGTCACTCATCTCTTCGAGGCTATTGCCTTTGCCAATGGCGATGCCGAACAGAATTTCTTCCACGGATTCCTTGCCGTTGATTTCTTCTTTATCCTCTCGGGATTTGTCATGGGCTATGCCTACGACAATCGCTGGAAGGACTCAAAGACAAAAGAAGAGGGCTACACCATGGGATTCTGGGGATTTTGCAAGCGCCGACTGATTCGATTGCACCCAATGGCAGTGATGGGTTGCTGCTTGGGCCTTGTGGCATTCGCCATTCAGGGTTTTACCAACTGGAACAACGAAGTTGTGCCAATGTCGCAGATTGCTCTCTGCTTCCTCCTCGGATTGTTTATGCTTCCTTCACCTGCAAGCGTGGAGGTGAGAGGCAACACCGAGATATTCCCACTCAACGGTCCCCATTGGTCATTGTTCTTTGAGTATTTAGGTAGCGTTCTCTATGCTCTGTTGTTGCGAAAACTCCCTACAAAATGGCTTCGTATATGGGTTGTAGTTGCCGGTGTGGCATTAGTTGTGAACGGATTGTATCAGGGTGAGGGAACGATAGGCTATGGTTGGAGTTCTACTCCTTACAATTTCATGGGTGGTGCCATCCGTCTTCTCTTTGGTTATCCTCTTGGTTTGTTGCTCGCACGAATGTTCCGCGAGAAGAAACCTTCTACTGTCAAAATTCCCGTTTTTGCTACTTGTGCGCTTGCCCTCGTGGCATTGCTTCTCGTACCAAGCGTTTCCACTCTCACGGGTTGGGCTCCTGCCAATCCTCTCTTCCAGTGTTTCTGTGTCATCGTAGCATTCCCTGCCATTGTCTGGTTTGGTGCAAGGGGTGTCGTTTCGGGCTTACAGAAGAGCATTGTGGTCTATCTCGGTAGATTGTCATACCCTCTCTATGCCATCCATTATCCATTGATTTATCTTTACATCCATTGGATAAACACCGACCAGCATCCGTTTGGTCCTTACGCATGGTCAACTCCGGTTGGCGTTGCAATAATCGCTATTGTTGTTGCCACACTCTGCTTCAAGTTCTACGACGAACCACTCCGCCGCTGGCTCTCTAAAAAATAGAAATTATATGGGTCGTCGCTCCGCTCCTCAACAACCGAGAACAACAATAATAAACGGGCAAAACTCATAATAATAAAGAAAATTGTTTTTGGTTGTTTTCTGTTGTTGAGCCCTTTAGGGCGACCCCTAAAACAAAAAAGGTGCTGCGGGATGCAACACCTAATCATCGTTTATGTATTTTTCCTACTGGTTTAGTAGTCATCAAGAATTTCCTTCAGTCGTTCGAGGTGGGCTTTGCGCTTGCGCTCCTTCGCGTTGAATACCTTGTCGCTGAGCCACGCAAACGGATTACCGCCAGAGGCCTTCTGGGCAGCATCTGCCTTCTCCACCTTGTCCATGCCCTTGATATGGATGTCTAGTTTCTCGCCTTTTACGCCTACTACCTCCACCTCGTCGAGGGTATAGTCGCGACGGTGCATCTCAACCACCGTTGGCAGTTCGTCGTAGTCGTAGGTCACACGACCGTAACTGTCGTGAACAATGATGATTTCGCCCTTATGCTCAGGAACTATTGCTATTCCCTGCAGACTGGTACGTGCTATCTGCCCAGTAGAATCGGCAATGATAGCATAGGCGACAGGCTGGTGAGTATCATCGTCGATGACGCTGATTTGTTTCTGTGCCATTGCCTGAACGGCCACCAGTGAGAATAGCAATATAAGCAGATGTTTCATATTTTCTTTCCAATGAGAATAATTCTGCCGGCAAAGGTAAGCGAAATTCTTCATTCTCAGCATGTTGCCCGTCTTAAAAACTCCTAAATCCGCCCAACTTTAACCTTTATTTTCCCTAATTAAAGAGTTTTTACGCCCCTAAATTTACGAAATGTCGGTTAAGAATGTAAATAAAATACAAATATTTACTGACTCCCTATATCGTTTTTTTTGAAACTTCCCTGGCGAGGTTCATGCGCCCAGAGATGTGTGCTTCTGTAATAATGCAAAACAACCCTCCAAACAGCCTGAATTTATTCCTTTCGCTCCACGCGATTATTTCCCCTCGCGTGAAATACTCTACCCTGAAATCCCGAAAACCCGTCAGAACGCAAATTTGGGGCCTTCTCGGCGATTTTTCACCCTTGTGTTACGCGCATGCGTTTATATTATATATAAACGAGGTGGGTTTTTGAACCTCCTGCTATGGTTGCACTGTTGCACTGTTGCAGTGTTGCAAGGAGTATCTTAATACAATTTACCCTTAAATAATAATAATAATGTATATATATAGTATTATAATATATATATTAAGGGGTTTTTAGTATTACCTCTCTGTTTGCAACCCCGCAACACTGCAACAGTGCAACATCAATTGTGCTACCCTAAAATAAGTTCTTTCTTAGGAAAGCGAGTAAACTCGAGCGGAATGGATTTGTACTATAAGCCTGAGGTTAGTTCTTGCTCTGGCAAGCGTCACCCCATAAAGGGGATGCCGAGCGGAATGCTTTTCGGCTTCGCTCGGTTTCACCGCTTCGGTACGAAGAACCCTTGGCTTAGTTGAATGAAACATATCTAAGCACTGATGATGATTGAATATATGCCTAAAAACTACATTCAATTGAATTCAGTGTTTGTGGTGCAAAGTTAGTTTGTTTGCCCTGAAACAAGAAGGGTGGGGATGTCTCTATGGAGCATCATGAACCTGGCAATGATATGAGCCCGGATAGGGGCGAATTCTGTCCTTTCGCACACGCTCGCGAAAATATCTCCAATGAAGATTATCCTGCGGAAATCCCGAAAACCCGCCAGAATGCAAATTTGAGGCCTTCTCGGCGATTTTTCACCCTTGCGTTACGCGCATGCGTTTATATAATATATAAACGAGGTTGGTTTTTGAACCTTCGGGTGTGCTAAAATATGTGCTAACAGTCATTTCGCTTGAATAATCTTCTTATTTCAGTGGAGTGACTGTCTCCCCGCGCCGAAATGATTTGGTCGTTTCATAGGAATGATCGCCGCGACTTTTTGCTATGGTTTTCTGTTGTTGCAACAGATCTTGTTGCTTTTGATAAAGGTATTGTAATAAAAATTCGCAGTATTTTTTTATTTCACCAAAACCTTTTTCCCACCTACGATATTGATGCCGCGCTGTAGAGTGCTGAGGCGCTGGCCCTGGAGGTTGTAGATGTTCCTGGTTTCTGGTTTCAGGTTCCAAGTTCCAGGTTCCAGGTTCTTGATGCCGTCCTCACCACCAACAGGAGTCATTGCCACATTGTAGATCTGCAATGACTGAATATTGGTGAACACCTCTCCGGCATAGACGGCAATAATATAATCAGCATCCTTGTAATTCTCTGCCGCAACAGATGAAATCTCGCCCGTTGAGGCAATGTAGTTCATGGTGATGCCCTCGTCAACGCCACAAGGGTATTCCTCAACCCAGTCGAATTTTCCACCCTGGAAATAGAGGTAGCGGTTGCCGTTGTTGTCAACTATCAACTGACGTGAAGGGAAGTTCACCTTGTCGCCACTGACAGTACCGTGAATCCACGCCTCTGGAATCTCGTCACTCAGGCCCTTCACATAGACATCATTGTTCTGAATGCCTACGGTGATAAGACGAGTCTGCTCGCCCTCGTTCCATATCTCGGAATATCTTATGGAATAATTCTTCAACTGCACATCCTCAGGCGCTTCTACCGGTTCCTCGGCAATAGGCATCATTGTCAGATACTGGTTAATGGCGGTGAGTCCTTTCGTGATGCTTCCTTGCCTGTAGATGGTGGCTGGATATTGTTCCTCAGCCTCATCGGTGGCGAAAATCCAACCGCGCTCGTCAACCTGGAACGAGAGTGGGGTGTCGAGGGTTGTCTGGTTGTCCCAGTCATAGTTGGCGAGATAGGTGTAGATGTTGTAGTCTTCCATATACCCCACGCACTGGAACGGAGGAACGGTGATGATTCGGCTGTCTTTGTCGTATTCGCCCTTTATCCATCCCGTTGCCTCGGGGTTATCGGGGGTGAGCGTAGAGAAATAGACATTACCATCCTCGCCCCAGACAATGTCTGCCTTGTAGCCGAAGTCTGCCCAGAAGTCGTTGTCATCGTTTGAATAGATATTCGCCATGAACGAATAACGCTGGCGTTGTCCCGCTGGTTGCTCGGTGATGATATCGGTAGAATAGTCGTTCTTGATGGCTGTATATCGCAGTTCGGAAGCGAAATCGTAGATTCCCTGCATCGGTACATCGGCCACCGAAACCCAGTCGTCAACATCGGCATAGGTGAGGGTCATATTTCCGTTTGCATCTTCGCCAACTATCAAGTCGTAGTGGTCGTATTGTGTTCCGGCTTGGTCGTAGCCCACCTTCTTTCCGTGCCACATGACGAGGTGTGTGGTGTAAGGTCCCACATCGGTCATCTCGGTGAAATATTTCTGCGGAAGGATGCGTATGGTGTTCTCGTCGATGAACGAGCCCTTCACCCACGAACCAGTGTTGGCAGTAGGACAGATGTCCTTGAAATAGACATCCGTACCATCGAAACGCACATGAGTCTCATAGTATTTGCGACCATAGTCATAGTCTCCTCGCACCCATGCATAGAGTTCGAAAGTACGGTCTTCGCCAGGAGGATCCATCAGATTGCCATTCTCATCGTAGGCATCAGCAAATGCAGACATTCCGCAGAAAAGGAACGAAAGGAGGAAGAGTATCTTTTTCATTTTGATGTTTTTTTAATAGTCGCAATAGTTTCGATAGTTGCTATAGTGGGAATTGCAAAGTTAGAAAAAAAAACTGATACGATAGCAATATTTCGGAGAAAAACGATAGTTTTTTACAAAAAGCATATTTTTCGGCAGATTCTTGAACAATGATTTGGTATTTTGACAAATTACTTGTAACTTTGAAATCGGAATATTTCTATCCGGTATGAAAAAGATTCTCTTTGTTTGTCACGGAAACATCTGCCGTAGTCCTATGGCTGAGTTTATTATGAAAGACCTTGTTCGCAAATCTCACCGCGAGGCTGAGTTCGAGATTGCATCTGCCGCAACGAGCACAGAGGAGATAGGCAATCCCGTTTATCCACCAGCTCGCCGCAAACTTGCCGAACATGGCATTCGCTGCGACGGACACGCAGCACGACAGATTACCCGCCGCGACTATGATTACTACGATATGATAATAGGTATGGACACCTATAATCTCCGTAATATGCGCCGTATCTTCGGCGATGACACAGAAAACAAGATTTCCCTTCTTATGGATTTCACCAATCGCCCGGGCGATGTGGCAGATCCTTGGTACACAGGCAATTTCGATGCCACATGGCGTGACTGCGTGGAGGGATGCGAGGCTCTGCTGAAATTGTTTTAATAATATTAATTATTAACTGCTAATTCATAGTTTATGGACAACCAAAATCAAGGTATCAACGATGCTCTATCCTTAGGCAAACCTAAGTTCGTTATTCTTGGTGTGCAACATCTTTTTGCGATGTTCGGTGCAACCATCCTCGTTCCTCTTATCACTGGACTTGATGTCAGTACTACTCTGCTCTTTGCCGGCATCGGTACGCTCATCTTCCACGTAGTCTCAAAGTTCAAGGTACCGGCTTTCCTCGGTTCGAGTTTCGCCTTCCTTGGTGGTTATGCCTCGGTGAAGCAACTCTGTGTGGCACAGGGACTCACCGACAACATGGCACTCAACTATGCTTGTATCGGTGTTGCTGCTGCGGCATTGATGTATTTCGTCATGGCTGTCCTGCTTAAGAGTTTCGGCACGGAGAAGGTGATGCGATTCTTCCCACCGGTTGTCACTGGCCCAATGGTTATTGCCATCGGTTTGACACTCTCGGGTTCGGCCATCAGCAACTGCACCCAGAACTGGCTCCTTGCCATTGTGGCAATCGTCGTTGTCATCTGTTCGTCAATATGGGGAAAGGGCATTGTCAAGATTGTACCAATCCTTCTTGGTGTTGTTGCTTCCTATGTCCTTGCTGCTTGTATGGGCGAGATTGATTTCTCAAAACTCTCAGAGGCTGCATGGATTGGCAATCCTATCCACATGGACCGCACAGTCTTTGCTGTGGCACAGGATCCAAATCCCGACCTCCTTCTCACTTCGGTCATTGCCATCTTCCCTATCGCCTTTGCAACAATCATGGAGCATATTGGTGATATGTGTGCCATTCAGAGTACTGTAGGCAAGAACTTCATTCAGGAACCAGGATTGCATCGCACTCTGACTGGTGACGGTATTGCTACGTTCGTGGCTTCGCTCTTCGGTGCTCCTGCAAACACTACTTATGGCGAGAACACAGGTGTACTCAACCTCACAAAGGTTTTCGACCCACGCGTGATTCGTCTGGCTGCAGTATTCGCCATTCTGCTGAGTTTCTGCCCTAAGTTTGCTTGTCTCATCGGACTTATGCCTGCTGCCACTATCGGTGGCGTGAGCCTTATCCTCTACGGTATGATTTCGGCTGTCGGTGTTCGCAATCTTGTTGAGAGTGCAGTCGATTTCTCTTCTTCGCGCAATGTATTTGTTGCTGCCCTCATCCTTGTAATATCAATAGGTGTACAGTATGGTGCAGAGGGCGGTGGCGTGGCAATAGGTCCTGTCACATTCTCAGGTCTTGCTCTCGCTGCCATCGTGGGTATCTTCCTCAATGCCATTCTCCCAGGACAGTTGGGAATGAAGGTGAAGAGTTTCCACGGAAAGGACAAGACAGGCAAGTCGCCTTTCGAACAGGAAGTTGAAGAAACAGAATCAGAAAATTAATAAAATAACAAACAAAAACACGACAAATTATGAAGAAGTTGTTTTTCACAGCCATCATGGCAATCGCAGCATTAGCAGTTAATGCACAGAACATTCAGGTACATTATGATTTTGGTAGTAAACTCAATGACTGCGAAGACGGTCGTCAGGATGTTACCATTACCTACGAGACCTTCAAGGCCGACAAGTTGGGTTCTTGGTTCTATTTCATTGACCTCGACCTCAACAAAGATGGTGCCATTGGTGCTTACACTGAGGTTAGCCGTGAGTTCAATGTAAAGCAGTTGGCAGAGAGCAATGGTCTTGCTGCACATATTGAGTTTGATGCTGGTCAGAGCATAGGTGCTCAGTTCCAGTCGGCTGCACTTGTTGGTCCTGCATGGAACTGGCATAGTGCTGACTTCTCAAAGACATTCTCTCTTCAGGTAATGTACAAGCAGTTCTTCGGACAGAAGAATGGTCCTGATGGTTATGCTTCATATCAGTTGACAGGTGTTTGGGGCCTTAACTTCCTTGCAGGCAAACTGACCTTCTCTGGTTTCATGGATTTCTGGGGTGGAAAGAAGGCTATTGACAACAGCAATTGTCTGGTATTCCTCACAGAACCTCAGTTGTGGTATAACATCAACAAGAGCATCTCTGTTGGTACAGAGGTTGAAATCTCAAACAATTTCATCTATGCTCCTCTGAATGATAAGTTCCTTGTAAACCCAACACTCGCTGTTAAATTCAACCTCTAATGGAGAATAACAATATCCAAAACCTATACTCACTGGACGGAAAAGTGCCTGTAATGAAGGCCGTTCCGTTCGGTTTGCAGCATGTGCTGGCAATGTTTGTCAGCAACATCACTCCTATCATCATCCTTGCTGGTGTTGTAGGTCTTGACAGCGCAATGAGTGCAGTCTTGATTCAGAACTGTATGATTATTGCGGGTATTGGTACTCTCATTCAGTTGTATCCAATATGGCGTATTGGTTCGCGACTCCCTATCGTTATGGGTGTGTCGTTCACCTTCCTCTCTCTTGCCATCGGCATTGCTACCACACAAGGTATGGGCACTCTCATGGGTGCAGTCATTGTTGGCGGTATTGTTGAGGGAACACTTGGTTTGTTTGCAAAATATTGGGTGAAACTCATTCCTCATGTTGTTGCTGCAACAGTGGTTACAGGCATTGGATTCTCACTCCTTCCAATTGGCGCAAACTCGTTTGCAGGCGGTCAGGGTGCGGCAGATTTCGGTAGTGCACAAAACTGGATTATCGGTACTGTCACTCTTCTCACCTGTCTTGTTTGTATGGTTTGTCTGAAGGGAGTACTGAAGTCGCTTGCTGTGTTGTTTGGTCTTATTGTGGGTTATGTCTTGGCATTGTGTATGGGAGTAATCGACCTCTCAGGTATCTTCAATCAGCCAATTCTCTCATTACCTAAGTTGTTGCCATTCACACCGGAGTTCCATCTTGGAGCAATCCTCTCGGTTGTTGCCATCTTCCTTGTTTCTGCTACAGAGACAATCGGCGATACAAGTGCCCTCTGTAATGGAGCATTGAAGCGTAATCCTCATAAGTCGGAACTTGGTGCATCTATCAGTTGCGATGGTTTCATCAGTTCGCTTGCTGGTGTGATGGGTTGTACTCCAATCACTTCATTCAGCCAGAATGTAGGTCTTGCTGCAATGACGGGTGTTGTCAATCGTTTCACTATTGCCACAGGTGCTATAATCATGATTCTCGGTGGTCTTTTCCCTGTTGTAGGATTTGCCCTCACTACAATCCCTCAGGCTGTGCTTGGCGGTTGCACAATCATGATGTTCGGTAGTATTCTCTTTGCGGGATTCAATATGATGGCTCGTTGCGGATTCTCACAGCGCAACATGATTATCGTGAGCCTCTCGCTCAGTGTCGGTCTTGGTTTCACCCAGGCATCAGAGATGTTCAATATCTTCCCTGAACTCGTGAAGACGGTATTTGCCAACAACTGTGTTGCTATCGTATTCCTCTTGGCAGTACTCCTTAATCTTGTTCTCCCAAAGGAAAAAGAAGAATAGAAGCCTTTCCCATCCCCCTCCACCTTCAGGAGGGGGCTAAATTGATAATTGATAATTGAAAATTGATAATTGTTCCGTGAATTTCCTTGAAGAAAAAATCCTTGAAGACGGTTGCGTCAAGAAAGGAAACATATTGAAGGTTGACAATTTCCTCAACCACCAGATTGATATTGACATCATGCGCCAGATTGCCTATGAACTGAAGCGCAGATATAGAGGCGTACAGGTGACTAAAATCCTCACCATTGAGGCAAGCGGTATTGCTATTGCAACAATTCTTGCCAACCTCTATGATGTACCTGTTGTCTTTGCAAAGAAAGGCGAAACTGCCAACAGTACTGATGACAAATACATCTCGCAGGCTTATTCGTTCACACATAAGAAGATGAACTCGGTGTTCGTTTCACGCCCTTATATGCTTCCTGGCGAGAAGGTGCTCATCGTAGATGATTTCCTGGCTGACGGACAGGCAATGGGTGCTCTTATTGACATTGTTCATCAGGCAGGCGCAGAGGTTGTCGGTCTTGGTGTGGCAATTGAGAAAGGCCAGCAGAATGGCGGAAAGAATCTCCGCGAAAAAGGCTATCGCGTAGAGTCAATCGCCATTATCGACAATATGGATTGGGAAAGCGGCACAATCACCTTCCGCTAAAACCATCACCGTTCCCTCGGTTCCTAAAATGCCGTCACTGTTCCCGAGGATTCATCCGAGGGCCTCTCTTCCTTTTCCCCTATGAACACAATCTCTCCTTTTTCAAAACCGCTGTATGTGATGCTCAAACCAGTTGGGGCATCATGCAACCTCCGTTGCAAATACTGCTACTACCTGGAAAAGGCGAACCTCTACAAAGACACTCCTACACGAGTCATTTCGGAGGAGATGCTCGAAGATTTCACACGCGAATATATTGGTGCTCAGACCATGAACGATGTGCTTTTCACATGGCATGGCGGAGAAACAATGATGCGGCCTCTTTCGTTTTTCAAGAAGGCGATGGAGTTTCAGGCGCGTTATGGTAGGGGAAGAAGAATAAGCAATGCCATTCAGACAAACGGCACTCTCCTTACAGACGAGTGGTGCCGCTTCATTCACGACAACAACTGGCTTGTAGGCGTTTCCATTGATGGACCACAGGAATTCCACGATGAATACCGCCGAACAGCCAGTGGCGGTCCCTCGTGGGCAAAGGTGATGAACGGAATTCGTCTGCTCAAGAAGCACAACTGCGAGTGGAATGCCATGGCTGTTGTGAACGATTTCAATGCCGACTATCCGTTGGAGTTCTATCAGTTCTTCAAGGACCTTGACTGCCATTATATCCAGTTCTCGCCTATTGTCGAGAGAATTGTGGAACATGAAGATGGCCGTCATCTGGCGCATATTCAGGATAATGTTGAGGCTCCACTTGCCGAATTCTCAATTACCCCAGAGCAATGGGGCAATTTCCTCATTGCCATCTTTGATGAGTGGGTGCGTAAGGATGTAGGCAACTACTATGTAGAGATTTTCGATTGCATTCTTGCCAACTGGGTGGGCGAGACTCCGGGTATCTGTGCCTATGCCAAGGAATGCGGCCATGCGGGAGTGATGGAGTTTAATGGCGATGTGTATTCATGCGACCATTTCGTGTTTCCTGAGTACAGATTGGGCAATATAAAGAACAAGACAATGGTGGAGATGCTCTATGGTGAGCAGCAAAGGGAATTCAGTCGCCTGAAACACGATTCTCTGCCTCAACAATGCAAGGAATGCGAGTGGGAGTTTGCCTGCCACGGAGAATGCCCGAAAAACCGTTTCCTTAAAGACCGCTATGGCAATCTGGGGCTAAATTATCTGTGTAGTGGTTACAAAAAGTTCTTCCGCCACATTGCCCCTTATATGGATTTCATGAAAAACGAACTCCTCAATCAGCGTCCGCCAGCAAATGTTATGCAACACGTGGACGAGATTGAACGCAACAGATAATCATAATATATTATTAACCGCGAATTTCGCGAATTACACAAATTCCCATACGGCATGAGAATAATTAATTCGCGAAATTCGCGGTTCTTAAAAAATAATTAGGTCAAATATTACTTGCCGAGTTTCTTTGCAAGTACGCGCATCCAGTAACCACCGATTACCGAACGAGCCTTGAAACCAACCATATCGCCAGTCTTTGTGTCCGACCAATCAGAGATTGGCACACGCGACTGAGTCTCGTTGATGTACTTGTAGAGAGGGTCAACAAACTTCAGGAAGTCCTTGTCCTTATCGGCCATTGCTGCTGTCCACATAATCCAGTCAGACTTGGTGTAATCCTTGCGGCAGTCGAGTGGCAGACCATAAGTGTTCTGCTTCTTCAGGTAGTACTGAATCTCAGTCTGCATAGCGTTGTTAGGGATGATATTTGTGCCCCAGAGCTTGTCCCAAACCATATTGTACTTCTGCGACCAAGTATCAGCACCAGCACCATAAGCCAACTCGTAGTGGTCCTTCACCTTTGTCTCCTTCTCCCAAGCAGCAGCCATCTCCTTAGCCTTAGCGTTATACTTTGTATAAACATCGTTGAGGCCCTTCATCTTTGCGAGTTCTGCATAGCCAGCAACACCCATGATAGCCTTGATGGCAAGGTTGCAGTTGCCAGCCCAGTGACCCGCGAAGTCATCAGTACATAACTGGTTTGCAGGGTGGAGACCATTCTCTACGAGATAGTCAGCCCAAGTTGTGATGATGCCCCAGTATTTCTCCACATACTGAGTGCTATTCTCGAGTTTGCAAATCTGAGCAGCAAGAGTAATCATGTTTCCAGCCTCCTCAAGTGGCATATCACCACCATACACCTGCTTGTTTGCCTTTGGATACTGACCAAGATCGTGAGCAGCGAAAGGCTTTGTCCAGCGACCAGAGTAAGAATACTCGAAGATTGAAGTCATCATACCCTTCTGGAGTACAGGATCGTAGCAGAGATAGAGAGGAGCCTCAGGATATGTGAGGTCAACAGTGTTCACACATCCGTTAGAATTGTTCTCCTTCGAGAAGAAGAGAATATTGCCCTCATCGTCCTTGAAGAGTTTGTGAGCAGCATTCACATGACGGTAAGAGCCCGAGAGAATCTCTGCGTACTTCACACCACCTGCAGCAAAGGCATCATCGTAGATGGTCTTGTCCTGCTGGCGGCAACGAGTCATGATTGAAGAGTAGTCACCAGCAAGGCGGTCGAACATATCAAAGATGCTTACTTGGCCCTCATGTGCCCAATAGCCCTTGTAACGCTTGTAGAAATATTCAATGTCCCAGATTTCGTCATAACCAAGCATCATGTAACTTGAAGCCTGAGAAGTAGTGCCAAAATCGTGAACATAAGCCATTGTAGGAATCTCAGAAGACTTGCGGCAAACGATTCTGTCGGCCTTGCTCACAGCCTTGCCCTGATTGACGAAACCAGCCTTCACCTCCTCGTCAAGACCCAATGCCAAAGAGCCGTTCTTGCCAGAAAGGTAGAAATAACCCCAGTCAATGCGGATTCCATCACCAGTCTTTGCAAGAATAGGCTGGTCGATTGTACCAGTCTTCAGGTATTCTGTACCATTGCCCTTTACCAATTCTGTCGTTGTAGGCTGAGCAGCCTTTTCAACAGCCTGAAGAGGCGAAGCAGATACATAGAACTGAACTGAATGCTGCTTGCCGTCAGTTGAACGAACCTGGTAAGAGATATAGTTAATAGGAGAAGACATGAGGTCATAATCCTTCATAATCATTGGTGCTGTGAAGACAACATCGAGTTCCACAGGACCAGCCTCGAATGTATAGTAAGTGTTTGTTGCAAGTACATCAACACTCTTCTGGCGAGCAGTCTTGATAGAGTTGTCGTTCTTTGATATATTGTGGAAGATACCAAAATCTACCAATGCGCCACCAGTCTTGTTGAAACAATGCATAGCAATCACATTCTTGCCAGGCTTGAGGAGTTTAGCCTTGTCACCATCAAGACGCACCTGAATGCGATCCATGTAAGTCATCTGACCCTTACCCACCTGTGTACCGTTGATGTAAATCTCGCAAGCGTCATCATGAGAGAAGATGAGGTAGAGGTTACCGTTCAACTGCTCAGGGGTGATTTCAACATTACGACGAACCCAGATGTCAGAGTATTCCTCTGTCCAAGGTGTGTGGATGTTGATGTAGTTGTCAGTACCGAAAGCACCATTGCCCTTCCTCCAAGAAGAGTCGTTGAAGTCAGGATTCTGCCAACCATCAGCAGGTTTCTCGCGTGTGTACTGAGCCTCCCACGCCTGTTCTTCGGCCATAGGGACAACCGTCTCGAGCGATACATGCTGAGAAGCACCCATCCAACGATAGACAGTACCATCAACACGAACAAGACCTTCGAGAGGTTTCTCCTCGTCTGTCCAGTGCTCTGTATTGCCCTCTGTAAGCACATCATAAGGACTCCATATTGAGAAATATGGATCGCTTACTACCAATGGCACACTTGGAAGGCGCAATGCTGTACGCTGATAAGGTTGGAAAATTTCTGGAGTCTGCGCAAATGCACAAACAGAGGCCACAAGAAATGCAGCCATCAAGATAAATTTCTTCATTTTCTGTTCTTTGGTTTTTGATGTTGGAATATTCCAACTACAAAGTTACATCAAAATGTAGAGTTAACAAAAGAAATTAGTCTTTTTTTAGTTTTTGCCTAATCAAAGTTGTTTTTTTCGTCATATCCATTCAAAATTGTTATCGCACACAGTAAATTTTACTTTTTGTGACGATTTACAACATTTTTCCGTTAATTTGTTTCGGTTTTTAATTTTTTATCATTACTTTTGCAAGCGATTTGTAATTATAGGATGGAAAAAGGTTCACTTCCCCTATGTAAAGGATAACAATTTTATGAAGCATTTGATAATTCTGGCTGATGGCAGTGCCGACTGGCCTTGTCCTTCGCTTGGAGGCAAGACCCTCTACCAGTATGCCAACACTCCAAACATTGACCGCTTGGCACAGATGGGCCGTACGGGAATGTTGCAGACTGTTGCCTATGGATTTCATCCAGGTAGTGAGGTGGCAAATTCCACCATTCTCGGCTACGACCAGCATAAGGTTTTTCAGGGACGCGGAGTTCTTGAGGCTGCAAGTATCGGCTATGAGATGAAACCAGGCGATATGGCAATGAGATGTAACATCATCAACATTGACGAGGATATCCTTAAAAACCATTCAGCCGGTCATATCTCTACAGAAGAAGCCGCACAACTCATTGATTTCCTGAACGAGAATCTCGCTACAGACAAGATACGCTTTCATGTGGGAGTGCAATATCGTCATGTATTGGTTATCAATGGTGGAGACAGCCGAATCAGTTGCACACCGCCACATGATGTGCCACTCCGTCCTTGGCGTCCTCTGCTTGTAAAGGCAGAAGTTCCAGAGGCACAGGCAACAGCCGACCTCCTGAACGAACTCATTATCAAATCGCAGAAAATCCTTCCAAAGCATCCGGTAAATATTGCCCGTGCAGAGAAAGGAAAAGATATGGCAAACAGCATCTGGCCTTGGAGTCCTGGCTATCGCCCAGAAATGAAGACATTGGCCGATTCTTACCCACAGATAAAGAGCGGTTCGGTTATTACTGCCGTTGACCTTATCAGAGGAATTGGTCGTTATGCAGGACTGAAAATCATCAATGTAGATGGTGCGACAGGACTTTTCGACACTAATTATAAAGGAAAGGCACAGGCCGCAATAAATGCCTTGAAAGAAGACGATTTCGTATATCTCCACATTGAGGCACCAGACGAAGCTGGACATGAAGGAGACATTCCGTTGAAACTCCGTACTATAGAGGATATTGACAAGAAGGTTGTTGGTCCTATTCTTGAGGCAATGAAGGATTTCGATGAACCAGTGGCAATTGGTTTCTTGCCAGATCATCCAACACCTTGCGAGTATCGCACGCACACGGCCGATCCTGTACCTTTTATTATATATAAGCCAGGAGTTGAGCCAGATGGTGTTCAGGTGTTCGACGAAGACAGTTGCAAGGAAGGTGCCTATGGCGAAATGGACGGAATTGACTTCCTGCCTGAGTTTATGAAATAGCCCCTACCCGAAAAAGGAGAAATTGTAAATTGTAAATTTGTCAAATTGTAAATATGCAATACTATTCAACCAACGGTGAAGCACCGATTGCTTCGTTAGAGAAAGCCGTAGTAAAAGGATTGGCAGAAGACAAAGGCCTTTATATGCCTGATCATCTGAACCCACTACCAAAGGAGTTCTACGACACAATAGAAAACAAGAGTTTCCACGAGATTGCCTGTGCTGTAGCAGGGGGTTTCTTTGGGGAAGACATTCCACAGGAAGATATTGACCGCATCGTTTGCGACACACTCGCTTTTGATGTACCTGCTGTGAAGGTAGAGGAGAATATCTACTCACTTGAACTCTTCCACGGTCCAACACTTGCATTCAAGGATGTTGGTGCTCGCTTCATGGCTCGTTTGCTGCAGTATTTCCTGAAGAAATCGGGCAATCCGGGTTTGTCGGGCAATGAAGTGAATGTACTTGTTGCAACCTCTGGTGATACTGGTTCAGCTGTTGCAAACGGTTTCCTCGGTGTTGACGGAATTCATGTCTACGTGCTTTACCCAAAGGGAAAGGTAAGTCCTATTCAGGAGTGCCAGTTCACTACTCTTGGTCAGAACATCACAGCAATTGAGGTGGATGGTGTTTTCGATGATTGCCAGGCACTTGTGAAGAATGCTTTTATGGACGAGGAACTCAATGCCGCAATGAAGTTGACATCTGCCAATTCAATCAATGTGGCTCGTTTCCTTCCACAGTCGTTCTATTACTTCTATGCCTATGCACAGATGAAGAAGGCGGGAAAGGCAGACGATTTGGTTGTTTGTGTACCTTCGGGCAACTTCGGTAATATCTGTTCGGCACTCTTTGGTAAGAAGATGGGACTTCCAATTAAGCGTTTCATTGCTGCAAACAATGCCAATGACATCTTCTATAAGTACCTCCAGACAGGGCAGTATGAGCCAAAGGCATCAGTTCAGACCATTGCTAATGCAATGGATGTTGGTGCACCATCAAACTTTGCCCGTATCTACGACCTCTATGGAAAGTCACATGAGGCAATCTGTAAGGATATCAGCGGTGCTACTTACAACAATGAGCAGATTGCTGATACAATGCGTGCTTGCTACAAGAATACGGGCTATGTATGCGACCCACATGGAGCTTGCGGCTATCAGGCTTTGAAGGATGGACTAAAAGACGGTGAGACAGGTGTATTCCTCGAAACTGCACATCCAGCGAAGTTCAAGTCGGTGGTAGATGAAATCCTCAGTTCCGATATTGACATTCCTGCAAAACTTCAGGCATTCATGAAGGGAACAAAGCAAAGCGTTGAAATGCCAAACGATTTCGTGGCGTTCAAGAATTATCTGTTGAACACTCTCAAATAAAAATAAAAAAGACCGCAAAGGATTTTTCCCTTGCGGTGTTTCTTTTTACCTAATATCCGATTAAGGCATTGCCTGTACTTTTGACGACATTACCAATGGATAGAGGGCAGCTATGGCATCTCTGAAAGGACGAGCCTTCTTTACTATTGTGCCCTGGTCGGTTACTATGCGTATCTCCTTCACCTTATTGTGCAATATCTTGTCTATCTGCTCAGGAGTTATCTTGTAGTAGAGGTCAGCAAACGAAGTAGTAGTTGTTACTGGTACTACCTGAGTGAAACGCTGAGTTACGGCCTCTGAATAGAAGGCGTCAAGCCATGGGTCGTAAACCGGGACGAAAGTGGTGCGATACTCAGGATGTGACTCTACATGCGATTCCTGACTTATCTCTGCCTTTGTGTCAAAAAGGTTCTCAAGTTCTATCGTACTGTTATCCTTGAATACAATAGTGAGAAGATTACCTTTTGAAGCATAGTAAACACGATCGGTGAGGTCGAGTTCAAGACCATAACGAGCCTCTGTGCTACCCTTTGGAAGGAAAGAGCACATGCGAAGGTCGCAATCAATGAAGAGATTTTCAGCAGATGTAACAGTCAACTTACCTTTATCGGTATTGTATCGCTTTTCAACAGACTGTGCAGAAACACTAAGTGTCATCGCCATTAAGAGGGCGAGAGAAAGAACATACTTTTTCATTTTTCTTTGTTTTGTTTTATTCAATTTGTTTTGTAGGAAGTTGGAGTTCGTGGAGCAATAATTGTCCGCCAATCTGGTTCCTGCTTTTAATAAGACGATACAAAATTATAAAAGTTAACTTTGTATTCAAGGAAAGTCAATTATTTCAACTAAACAAAAGCGGAAAACCTATTTACACAGGCGGCGAATAGCCCATCGGTCTTGGTTTGTCGTATTGAGAATTGGGCGAATAAGGATAAATCCCAATCGAGGAATACGATGTGAAAGTGCTTCCAGTTCAGCATATTGCTCGCGATACGCCTTTTGTTCCTCTTCAGATAAAGGAGTGTCAAGTCCTGCCTCGTGGAGCATCACTTGGCTCTTTGCCGCTACAAGCAACTTAATGTGGAGAATCAGATATGTGCAAAGATCGAAGAACACAAGTGGTTCGAAACGCTCACGAATGGAAACAAGATATTGACCTGCAGGAGAATCAACAAACTCTCCATCTCGTAGAGATGCAATTAACTGAATGTCGGAATTGAGTGACAAATCAAGCCATTTCACTACCAAACGTTCGTTGATATAAGAGAGCCAGATGAAAAGCAATAGGAAACATACAACAGTCATAAGCAATTGAATCATAGGAGGAAGCAATTGCATATTGTAGATGGTGTGGAGGCCTATTGACGGAACAAAAGCCAATAGCGTACCTATTATATATAGTACACGATGTAATTTCTCTTTATTGGCAAGACGCAATAGGGGATAGAGGGCAAGAGTCGCAATTACGGCAGTACAGCCCATGTGGAGCATTGATGTTGAAAAACCACGCACTATTGCTGTGCCTATTGCCATATGGCTATTTGCTGAGAGATAGAGAATGTTTTCGGCTGTAGCAAACCCACCACCCACCATTTGTCCGTAGATAAGAGTCTCTGCAAGAAAGACAACCCGCTTGCGTGAAATGAAATAAAGCAGTGGCAGAACCTTTATAGTTTCCTCTACCAAAGGCGAAATCCATATCCCTTGCCAAGTGATTCCGTTGTGAGTCTTTTGCCAAATCAAAGACAAGGATAATACAATGAAAACAGAAACTACGCCCCAAAGGAAGCATCCGATGAGTTTTCTCCAACGGGCAAACGAAAAGGCATCCATTGCCTTCAACACTACAAGATAGAGTGCTATCGGGGCAAGGGATGCCAGTATATTCATAATAATGATTCTACTTTATTCTGTTGTTGTATGTGCAGCCATATCACTCTGTGGAAGGAGTTCGCTGGTGTTGTACCAGAAGTCGATAGCCTGATCGTTCTGGCAGAGTGAAGCATTAACAGAACAATGGTCAGCAATAAGGTTGCGTGCTGTTGCAACTGTTACTGCAGCATTTGGATTCTTATCAACCAATGCGTCAACAGCATTGACAAAATCCTTACCCGAATTCATCTGGTTGTCTACAATGGCAAATGCCTTCTTCGCTATTTTAAGGGCCTTTGCAGCATCAACCTTGTTGCCTGCCTTCAAGTCTTGGGCAGTCTTCAAAGCCTCCTGCAAATCAGGAAGAATCTTCATTCCGTTAGCGGCAGTCTTCTTGATGTATTCAACTGATTTCGCAAGTTCAGCATTGTTGTTCGTGGTTTGTTCAACGAACTGTGCCAGTGTTGCAAATGCTTTCAATCGTCCTTCCATGATTTTAAGCGACTCGATAGTGCGGTCCTGTGCTTCTTCATTGCCCTTCATACTTTCGTTAAACGACATGTATTCTGGCTGAATAAGCATCTGCTGATAAGCATTATAAGTGTTTACATCTCCTGATGTTGCATTTTTTTCAACAAAAGGAAGACCTAAATAGGCACCTGCAACATAGCCTACGATGAGGCAGATGATGCATCCTATGATGCTTGATACATTCTTTTTCATTTCAATTTGTTTTTTTAGATTTCAATTTCTATTATATAGTCTCCTTCCCCCCCCCCTCCTTTAGGAGAGGGCTGGGGTGAGGCTTTCTTACGCTTCTTTTTGACGAGTACCCATACGAGCCTCAACAACATTTACTATATAATCGCCGAGTTTCTCACACTCGTTGATGATATCCATATACATTGTGCCGATAGCATAAGTGTAGACATGGTTGTTTACATCGTTGATGTTCTGGTTCTTCAACTGATTGCGATAGTTGTTGATTTCGTTCTCAATGTTGAATGAGCGGTTAACATCAAGAGTTGCCTTGCGACCATTCAACATGATGTTCATCTGAGTGAGAGCATCGTTGGTGAGGTTGAACATCTGGTGGATATGACCAGTCTGCTTCTCAATGAACTGCTCATTGTTCTGCTTCTTGCGGTTGAGAGTACGGGCAAGGTTGTAGCAAGAATCGCCGATTGACTCAATCTCACTGATCTCACGCAACATAGCACGGATAGAAGCCTTTGTCTCGTCGCTGAGGTGATTGTCGCTCACTTCATCAAGGTATTTAGCAATCTCAAGTTCCATGTTGTCGGAGATGCCCTCATACTTCTCAATGCGCGAGAAGAGTTTTACGAACTTCTCATCATTGTCCTCGTTGATAAGGTCGATTACCATTCCGAACATACGCTGAGTGCGCTCACCGAAGAGTTGGATTTCCTTGCGAGCCTCAAGGACTGAAAGTTCAGGAGTAGCAAGGATACCACCCGAGATGAACTTGAGTTTGCCCTCTTCCTCTTCCTCTTCGCCAGTAGCCTTCTTCTTGCCAGAGATGACAGTGCAGGCAATCTTCTCGATGACAGGAATGAACCAGATGAGGATGGCTGTGTTGATGATATTGAATCCGGTATGGAATGTAGCAAGGATGAATGGCAACAAGAGTGCGTGCTGAGCAAGTGCCTCTGGTGTAGCATCATCGCCTGTAGGATAGCCCCAAAGACCGCAAACGAAATTGATGAAAGGACGGAAGACAATCAGCATCCAAACCACACCGAAGCAGTTGAAGAACAGATGGGCGAAAGCAGCGCGACGAGCCTGAGTGTTGGCTGTGAGGGCAGCAATGTTCGAAGTGATGGTAGTACCGATGTTCTCACCCATAACGAGTGCGATACCTAAATAGATAGGAAGGACGCCTGTTCCGCAGAGGGTCATTGTGATAGCCATGATGGCAGCAGAACTCTGCACGCAGAATGTGAGGATACCACCAATGAGGAGGAACAAAAGGTAAGAACCGTAGTTATCACCGAAACTACCGAAGAAATTCATCACGGCAGGATACTGTGTGAAGTCGATTGCCGAACCAGTAGCCTTCAGTGTGCCCAGACCTAAGAGCAGGAATGCAACACCGAAGAGGAAATCGCCTACAATCTTGCGTTTCTTCGAATAGATAAGGATAATACCGATGAAGAATGCTGGCCAGACGAAATCAGTGATGTTGAACGAGAAACCAGCCGACATGATCCATGCCGTGAAGGTGGTTCCGATGTTTGCACCCATGATGATTGAAATAGCCTGTGCCAAGGTGAGCAATCCAGCGTTGACAAACGAAACTGTCATGACGGTTGTCGCTGTAGAACTCTGTACAGAAGCAGTGACGAAAGCACCTGTGATTGTACCGATGAAGCGGTTCTTTGTCATTGCCTGAAGTACATGGCGCAACTGAGGACCGGCCATTTTCTGAAGGCTCTCACTCATCGATTTCATACCGTACATCAGCAATGCCAACGAACCGATAAGTTTGAAGAGAGTCCAAATTGTAATTTGATTATCCATACCTTTAATTTAAAAGTGTTATTGTCTTGTTGCAGAAATATTGCATGTCTGCCGCAATATTCTTTCGCATTTGGGTACAAAGATAGCAAAAATATTTTTAATGCCACAATTTAAAGGCACTTTTTAGAATAAAACTCTCAAAAATATTTCAGTCGGTAATAATTGCCTATTGTTACGAGATGTGATAATGTGTTGCAAATTGCCTTTTAATTGTTTCAATTCGTAAAAATTGCGAAAATGCAAAATTTTTATGGAGAAAACACTTTGTGTTGTGACAAAAATTCTGTAACTTTGCCAAATAAGTTTTTTAATTAACAAGGAAATACAAAGCAATGGATAATTTCAGTTTTGGCCTCATGCTCATGGTGATTGGTATGGTGACAGTGTTTGCCATCCTTCTTATCATTATCAATTTGAGCAAGTTGCTTATCAAGTTAGTGAATAAGGTAGCCCCAGAGGAAGAGGTTGTTCATAAGTTTGTTGACAACAACGCCAAAGGCATTGACGCTTTGACCGAGGAAATCATCAGGGCAGCTGTGGTTCAGGTCACAGGTGGCAAAGGCCATGTGGCAAGTGTTGAGCGATTGTAATAAAGAAAAATAGGAAACAAGATAATGGCAAGAGAAGTAAAATTCAGTTTGGTATTCCGCGATATGTGGCAGAGCGCTGGTAAGTATCAGCCACGCGTGGATCAGTTGTTGGATGTAGCACCATCTATCATCAAGTGTGGATGCTTTGATCGAGTAGAGACCAACGGTGGTGGTTTTGAACAGGTGAACTTGCTTTATGGCGAGAATCCTAATGTGGCAGTACGCCAGTGGACAAAGCCTTTCCATGAAGTGGGCATCCAGACTCATATGCTCGACCGAGCTTTGAATGGTTTGCGCATGAGCCCTTGTTCAAAGGACTTGCGTAAATTGTTCTATAAGGTTAAGCATGTACAGGGCACTGACATCACTCGTATCTTCTGCGGTTTGAACGACCCACGCAATGTGATTCCTTCAATCCAGTATGCAAAGGATGCAGGAATGATTGCTCAGGCTTCGCTCTGTATCACCTATTCTCCAATCCACAATGTTGAGTACTATGTGAATCTTGCCAAGAAATTCATTGATGCAGGTGCTGATGAAATCTGCTTGAAGGATATGGCAGGTATTGGCCGTCCTGTTTCACTTGGACAGATTGTAAAGGGAATCAAGGAATACAAGGAGGACATCATTGTTCAGTATCACTCACATGCTGGTCCTGGCTTCTCTATGGCTTCAATCCTTGAGGTTTGCCAGAATGGTTGCGACTATGTGGACACTGCTATTGCACCATTGGCTTGGGGTACAGGTCATGCCGACATCATTGCTGTTCAGGAGATGTTGAAAGATGCTGGCTTCAAGGTAAAGGAAATCAATATGGAGGGCTATATGGAGGTTCGCACCAAGGTTCAGGAGATGATGGACGATTTCCTCGGCTACTACTGTCCACCGCTCAACCGTATTGACAATTCACTCCTCATCAAACCAGGACTCCCTGGTGGTATGATGGGTTCGCTTATGACCGACCTTGAGGACAATCTGAAGTCATTGAATAAGTGGAAGGTGAAGAACAACCAACCTGAGTTGACAACCGACCAGCTCCTCGTGAAACTCTTTGATGAGGTGGCTTATGTTTGGCCAAAGGTTGGATATCCAACTCTTGTAACTCCATTCTCGCAGTATGTGAAGAACCTCGCTCTGATGAATGTGCTCCAGATGGAGAAAGGTCGCGAGCGTTGGTCGATGATTGCAGATACTATCTGGGATATGATTCTAGGAAAGGCTGGTCAGTTGCCTGGTCCTGTTGACCCTCTCTTCGTTGAGATGGCAAAGGAGCAAGGACGCGAATTCCTCCAGAACGACCCTCAGGAAAACTATCCAGACGACCTCGACACATTCCGTGCAAAGATGAAAGAGCATGG
>DCIM01000056.1 GCA_002316005.1 Prevotellaceae bacterium UBA1726
TATGGTTTCGACTATCGTCTGGCAATGGGAATTCCAGATTACTGGATAAAGATGATTAAGGAGAAGAAGGACGAAGACTGGGGCGTGTTCGATATCTTCTGGAAGATGACCGACCGCCGTCAGGACGAGAAGACCATCTCGTATGCCGAGTCGCACGACCAGGCACTCGTGGGCGACAAGACCATCATCTTCCGTCTTGTCGATGCCGATATGTACTGGCATTTCAAGAAAGGCGACGAGAACGATGTGGCTCATCGAGGCATTGCCCTCCATAAGATGATTCGTATGGTGACAGCCTCTACAATCAATGGCGGTTACCTCAACTTCATGGGTAATGAGTTCGGTCATCCAGAGTGGATTGACTTCCCTCGCGAAGGAAACGGATGGAGCCATAAATATGCCCGCCGTCAGTGGAATCTCGTGGACAACAAGGAACTCTGCTATCACTACCTCGGTGACTTCGATTCGGCACTGATGCATCTCCTCGCTTCGGAGAAGAATATCCAGAAGACACCGGTTCAGGAGGTATGGCACAATGATGGCGATCAGGTGATTGCCTATTCACGAGGCGACCTTCTGTTCGTGTTCAACTTCAATCCTTCGCAGTCGTTTGCCGACTATGGATTCCTTGTGCCAACAGGTACCTACAATGTTGTGCTCAACACCGATGATCCAGCCTTCGGTGGTAACGGCCTGACAGATGACACAATAACCCATTTCACCAACTTCGACCCACTGCACAGCGCGGAGCATAAGGAGTGGCTAAAACTCTATATCCCAGCGCGTTCGGCTGTGGTGCTGAAGAAAAACTAAGAAAATCTACTGATTCGTTTCAATGAAGAAAAAAGAGGCAACGCCTATAATAAATACCGCTTGCGTACTGTTGTTTGTCGCATTCGTGTTTCTGTATCTGTTCTGCTTTCAGGACGATTTGCTGATCTATGCTCAGCACATCCTTTCTGGAGGCACCACCGTTTACAACCCCCTCGTAGGCGCCATCCTCATCACCTTCATTCTGGGACTCGTCAGTATGCTCTCTGCCCGTGTGTTCACGAACAACCTCTTCTTCATCCCTGCCATCTACCACCTCCCTTCGATGCTCATTCTGGCTTCGCTCACGGATGTGGAGATTGTGGAGAATATGGAAGAGAGTGTCTTCGGAAACACATGGATTGTGTCAATCGTAATCTTCGTTGTTCTGCTCCTTGCAAACCGAATGATGAAGGGATTCCCGATGAATTCGCCGCTCAACATGACCGGTTTGCTTAGGGAACTGACAATCAATCTTGCTGTCTTCCTTGCTATGGTTGCGTATGTGCTCATCATGGCAAACACCAGCGAGAAGGACCATCTCGAACTCCGCGATGAGGTGTTGCTGCAAGGTAGGTATTTCGATGATGCCACACAGGTGGGCATTAAGCAGGAGTTCTCGAGCGAGCATATGACAACCCTCCGTGCCTATGCCCTCGGCCGAACCGGTGGCATTGGTGAGCATTTCTTCGAGAGTGAGGTGGTGGGTAAGTCGGAGGCATTGTTGCCTACAAAGGACAACCCAATGCTTGTGATGCCAAGTATGCCAATATATAGTTTTGTGGGTGGTGTCCCTGCGCCAGGAATGGATGCAAAGGAATGTCTTCGTCTGCTGAACAAACGCGGACAACTCCGTACTAAGGCACGCGACTATCTGTATCTGTCTTGTCTTTTAGACAAGAATCTTGACGGATTCGCAGGATATCTTGCTGAGGATTCCACAACAATGGCTAATCTGCCAAAGCATTATCGTGAGGCTCTGACGCTTTATAACCATTTGCGTACAGCACCGAAAATCGATTATTCCACACCGGAGTTGGATGCCGATTATGCTGATTTCGAAGCCCTCAGAAAGAATAATAAGAATAAGGTGCTTTGCGAAAACACCGTCCGCGATGCCTACGGCAAGACATATTGGTACTATTACTTTTTCAAGTAAGACTCTTTATTATTTCAACAAGAATTTACAGAATTAACAGAATATATTTTTTGAACATTAATTACCATTAATTGCCCATTAATTATTCATTAATTTTTTTGTTCATTATGTCATTCTGTCTATAGAAATTCTTGTTTATATATAATACACACGCCCGACTTTACTGCTTCTTGATGTGAGAGCCGTAGAGTCGGGCGGGTTATTTTATGTGAGTGGGCGAGGATTACTCCTTCACTGATGCAAGAGCCTTTACCCAGTCAGTGTCGAGCGAGAACTGAGTGAGGAAGTTTGGATGGTCAACATAAGCATGAGCACCATCCTTGTCGGTATCGCCCCAGAGAGGATTCTTGAGCGAAGCGGCACGATACTTTGCCAATGTCACTTCCTTCATCTTTGCCTTCTTGGTATCCTTCATGTCAGCGAGGAACTGGTTTACGAACTCAATCATCGCATTAACCTGAGCACCAAGCTCGCCTTCGGTCATGTTCTCTCTGTCCGAAGCCTGAAGAATCATATAGTAGATGGCATCCCACTTGAAAGTTGCAATCTTACGAAGTTCCAAATCCTTTGAGGTGTCGTTCTTTGTTTTCTCATAGCCATCCATGATATTTCTCACCTCTTCCAAGATGTCCTGAGCCGAAGCCTGAACTGCAAAAGTGCAGCAGAGCATCAAAAGCATTATAATCTTTTTCATTGTCTTGAGTTTTCTATTTATATTGTTATTTCCAAACGCTTTTTATCGTTTTGCGCCCCAAAATTACGGAAAAAATCTTTATTTTTTATTCCAATCCCCCCGAAATAGCCCTCTTTTTATGGAATTTTAGCGAAATCAGAGGTTTCTCTTGAGGTAAATCTCGTTATCGATGCACTTTGGATATTCCTCTTTGTAGTGGCTCACCATCACCAGAGTCTTGTTTGTTCGCTGGCAGAAAGCATCAATCACATCCTTCACAATCTGTCCGTTGTGAGCATCAAGTCCGTGAAGCGGTTCATCGAGAATAAGCAGTTCCGGATCCTTCACGAAGGCACGGGCAAGGAGCACCAGTCGCTGTTCGCCACTCGAGAGTTTGAGGAATGTCCTGTCCTCCAGTCCTTCAAGTCCGAAAATCTTCATCCAGAAACGGCAAATCTCGTAATCCTCCTCCTTCGGTTTCACATAAAGCCCCACCGAATCGTGCAATCCACTTGCCACAATCTTGATGCAGGCGATGTCCTTCTGGTAGGCACGATGCATCTCAGGCGATACATAACCGATGTGCTTCTTTATGTCCCAAATCGTCTCGCCCGAACCACGCTTGTGGTCAAACAAAGTGATGTCGCAAGCATAACTCTGAGGATTATCCGCACAGACAAGCGAGAGAAGAGTTGATTTTCCCGCACCGTTCTGTCCGCTCAATGCCCAGTGTTCTCCATTCTCCACAAGCCAATCCAATTCGTTGAGGATGGTTCGGTTGCCATAGCGAATCTTCACCTTGTGCATCTCCACCACCTTCTTGGTGTTGTATTCGTTGTTCTTGTAAGGAATGTCGAGAATCGCCTGTCGCTTCTCCTCGTCAAGGCCCTCAATTGCCTTACTGTCATTCTTTGCCAAGAACTCCTCGCGAGTAGTTTTCGGCATCAATACTTGGTCCTTCATCTCCCACACATGAGTGATGAACGATGGGATATCGTCTGCCTTCGAGAGGATAAGGATTATCTGCAGTCCTCGTTCGCGCGAGAGCGTCTCGAGGAGGTTGCGCAGTTGTTCGCGAGTTTCAATGTCGAGTCCGATGAACGGATTGTCCATCATGAGGATTTTCGGGTCGGCGAGAAGCATCTTCGTGAGTTGGAACTTACGCATCTCGCCCGATGAAAGCAATACGATGTACTTGTCTAAGAGGTGCTCAATGCAGAACAAATCATACAGATGACGCTGGAATTCCCTTCTCTCGGGAGTGTCCTCACCGGCATAGGCGAAAGCATCTTCGAGGAGTTTTCCCACTGTAGGAGTCTCCTCGTCAATCTCCATCTGGTTCCATCTCTGCTGCAGATAGTATGAACCATCGTAACTGCCGTATGAGTCGCGGAAAGTGATGTATTTGATGTTTTCCGAAACAAGTTTCTTTGCTTCAGAACCGAAGTCGTATGTACACTGGTCAGGAAAGACAGGATGCTTGCCGGTTATCATATCCACCAGTTTTGTCTTTCCGCTTCCGTTCTCACCAACTATGGCAATGTGTTCACCCTCAAGGAGTTGGAAGTCAACCGTTGCCTTCAACTGCCATTCCGGCATCCTCGCCTTACCGTTAGTGATTCTAATTATTTCTCTCATAATAAATTGTTATCCTTATTTCTCTTTTTTCGTAGGAGCTTTCTCCATTCCGCTTACCTTACTCTTGTTTTTCAGTGCGAAATCCTTCCACGAACTGAAGTGCTTTGCCCCTGTGTCGGGACGATTTGACTGCATGAAGTGACAATAAGCAGCCGCCAAAGCATCAGTGGCATCCATATATTTAGGCATCTCGGTGGCATCGAGTTTCAGTATTCGTTGAAGCATTCCCGCCACTTGCTCCTTACTCGCATTTCCATTGCCAGTAAGAGCCATCTTGATTTTCATTGGGGCATATTCGTGAATCGGTACATCACGACGAATGGCAGCAGCAATAGCCACTCCCTGAGCACGACCGAGTTTCAGCATCGACTGCACATTCTTACCGAAGAACGGAGCCTCAATGGCCAATTCGTCGGGCAGATACGCCCCGATAAGTCCATCAACTCGCTCGAAGATATGTCCGAGTCGTAGGTAGGGATCCGACATCTTCATCATGTCAATGACGCCCATTGCCACCATCTCGGCCTTGTTCCCATTGACCTTGATGATGCCATAACCCATCACATTCGTACCCGGGTCGATACCCATTATTATCCTCTCGCCCTTAACCTTTGCCATTAACCCTTTTACCTTTTTACCCTTTTACCTTTTTACCTTTTATCTGTCAAGATACATATTCGTCATGCACTCATAACCGATGGTGGTATGAGGACCGTGACCTGGATAAACCTCGATGTCATCGTCCATCTGGCAAAGCATTCTAAGACTCTGGATAATCTGGAACATACTTCCACCCATGAAATCAGTGCGACCGATGCTACCACGGAACAGAGTATCGCCAGAGAACATCACCTTCTCGTCCTTGCAGTAAAGTACAACGCTACCAGAACTGTGGCCCGGTGTCTCGATGATGGTGAACTCGTGGTTGCCAAACTTTATCTTGTCCTCTTCAGTGAAGTAACGACTAACCGTTGCCTGTGGGATTAAGATACTCTTTGTCATACCGAAAATCATCTCGGCCTGTTGCTGCATGTTCTCGAAAATAGTCTTGTCCTTCTCGTGAATCTCCACCTTCAGCCCCCATTCCTTCAAGGCATAGTCGTTGCCGAAGTTATGGTCGAGGTGGCCGTGAGTAGCAATGAGATGAACCGGTTTCAGTTCGTTTGCCTTGATGTAATCGGCAATCTCATTGAATTCCTCCTGCTCGTAGGCACCACAGTCGATGATGACACACTCCTTAGTCTCGTCGGAAACAACATAGCAGTTCTCCGCGAGCATATTCACTTCAAATTTCTTTATCTCAATCATTTTTCGTCTTTTTTTCTTATAATGGCACATAAATCACATACTTCTCCTTGAACCACTCCGGCTCGAACCATTCGCTTATCTCGGTTTGCTCAACATTCTTGCTGAATGGGGCGAGTTCCTCTTCGAGGTTGCCACCCTTCAGACAGAGAAGTCCGTTGCCGAGGATATTGCGGTTTTGCTTGGCAATGTTCTTACGGATAATCTTGATGAGGTCGGGTAGGGGCATAACGGCACGACTTACGACAAAGTCGTATTTACCTTTCTCCTCCTCACCACGACGATGAAGAGCAGTGACATTCTTCAGCCCGATGCTGTTTGCCACCTCCGTTGCCACACGAATCTTCTTTCCTGTACCGTCAATCAGTGTGAACTCGCACTCAGGGAAGAGAATGGCAAGAGGAATACCAGGGAAACCACCACCAGTACCGAAGTCGAGAATTTTAGTACCCGACTTGAAGTTCAGAGCCTTGCCGATGGCAAGTGAGTGAAGCACATGATGCTCGTAAAGATTACCGATATCCTTACGCGAAATGACATTAATCTTCTGGTTCCAGTCCTCATACAAAGCCTGGAGTTTACCGAATTGTTCACGCTGAGTTTCGGTCAGATTTGGGAAATATTTGAGTATTTGTTCCATTATAACACGATTATTTGGCAAAGTTACGGAAAAAATTGCTTAATTGCTTTCTTTATTGCCAAAATTATTATAATTTTGTATATAAGATATTGAAAATCAAATCCGAGATTGCAATAAATCCCGTTTTTGCGCGTTATATTCATAATATGAAGCGATTACTTCCTATATATATAATAATGTGTGTCACGGCCATGATGTGGTCGTGCCGGGAAGATGATTTTTCAGTATCTCCTTCCGACTTACTTACATTCTCGAAGGACACCATCCAATTCGATACCGTTTTCTCCAACACCCCTACATCAACCAAGGATTTCTGGGTTCACAACAAGACTGGTCGTAATATCCGTCTTCAGACCGTTCGCCTTGAGCGCGGAAATCAGTCGGGCTATCGTGTGAATGTTGATGGCGTCTATCTCGGTCCTACCACCGGATATCAGACAAACGAGGTGGAAGTGCGTAAGAACGATAGTATCCGTGTGTTTGTGGAGTTGACCGCCATTGGTGACAATGATGTGGATTACAAACGCATTCAGGATAATATTGTCTTCACCTCCGAAGGTGGGGCAATACAGAAGTTGGCACTCAATGCCTGGGCGTGGAATGCCATTATGCTCAACAATCCGAAAATCAAGCGCGACACCACCTTCACGGCTCAGCGTCCAATCGTGATTTCCGGCAATCTCATTGTTGATTCTTTGGCAACACTCACCCTTGAAGCTGGAACACGAATCTATTTCCACGACGAGTCATCGTTGGATGTATATGGCCGACTCATCACGAAAGGAACACCTGAGAATGAGGTTGTGCTTCGCGGCTACCGACTTGATAATATGTTCGATTATCTTCCTTACGACCGTGTCAGTGGTCAATGGGGTGGGGTGGCGTTCCATGAGTCATCGTTTGGAAATGAGTTGAACTATACCGATTTGCATAGTTCCTATAATGGCATCTATATCGATTCGTGCGATGTAGAGAAGAAGACTCTCACCATGAATGCTTCTACCGTTCACAACTGTCAGGGTTATGGAATCCGTAACCAATGCAGTTGGATTGAACTCTATAACTGCCAGATTACCAATACATTGTACGATTGCTTGCAGACAAATGGCGGTTTGACACTCCTTGATAACTGCACACTTGCTCAGTTCTATCCATTCGACTCGAACAGAGGCGTGGCACTGCGTTTTACCAATGAGGTAGCCCCTCTGCAGTTCATCTGCTACAACACACTTGTTACGGGTTATGCCGATGATGAGATTATGGGAGAGCAGAAAGACAAGGAACGCAGTTTCTACTATGAGTTCCATAACTGCATACTCCGTACTCCGGAGGTGACCACTGCCGATGCCACTTATTTCGACAATGTGAAGTTTGAGGACATAAAGGACACCGACACGACAGGCAAAAAGCATTTTAAGAATATTGATACAGACAACCTCAAATACGACTTCCGTCTTGATGCCGTCTCTGCGGCCATTGATGCTGCCAACCCAACAACAGCAATGCCAACAGATCGTAATGGTCTTCAGCGAGATGAGCATCCGGATATAGGTGCGTTTGAGTATGTGAAACAATAAAATGTCCGTTGTCCGTTGTCCGTTTTTTGCGGATAAAACAACTAAAAACCGAAATGAAAGAAAAGAAAATTGAAATCAATGTTGAGGAACTCTCCTTCGAGGAACTTCCTCTCGACCAGCAGGAACTTGTAAAGGCGGCATGCGATGCTACTGGTAGCTCCTATGCTAAATACAGCAATTTCAATGTTGGTGCGGCAATCCGTCTTGGTGATGGTCAGATTGTCATTGGTGCAAATCAGGAGAATGCCGCTTTCCCAGTGTCGCTTTGTGCTGAGCGTACAGCAATCTTCGCAGCTCAGGTGAACCATCCAGAACTCCCAATCACACAGATTGCCATAACAGCCAAGAACAAGAACGGTTTTCTTGTCAATCCTGTTACCCCATGTGGTTCGTGCCGTCAGGTGATGCTCGAGATGGAAGACAGATACCAGAACAATATGACGGTGTTGCTCTACGGAACAAGCAAGATATACCGCTTGCAGAGTGCAAAAGACCTCCTTCCACTCTGTTTCGTTGATGCAGACATGCGATAAGAGAGCATTATTCGAGGGAATAATAGTGCTTTTTTGCAAAAAACTTCGCAAAAGTTTGGTAGTTCGAAAAAAAAGAAGTACCTTTGCACTCGCGTTTGAAACGACGCATCATTTGTGGTTTGGTAAATCTTTCAGAAGTACCATCAAGGAAGGATGGGTGAGTGGCTGAAACCACCAGTTTGCTAAACTGACG
>DCIM01000015.1 GCA_002316005.1 Prevotellaceae bacterium UBA1726
TTAGCAGTTGCGGATTTGAGGATTATTATATATTGTTACAGTTTATATTTCTGATACGACAACCAGTCCTTGGTCAGTTCTTCTGTAGTGAAACCGCCTACGAAGAATTCTGCTTGCAGAGAGGCTTTTGTGGGCGACCAGTTTCCGCAGATTCTTCCATCATAGGCAACGACTGGTTGGAAAATGCCCGAATTGTTATGAGCACGATGGCTGAATTCGGGAGAAAGCACCACATCACGACTTTTGTAACCAATAAGGTATTCGTCGTAAGGTGGAATCAGCAGAAATTCTCCTTTGCGTACACCTCTTGTACGGCAGTTGTCAAGGAGATAGAACTCACGCCCTTTAAACTTCTCAACATAGATTTTGTCGTAAAGCAGTTCAATGCCTCTTCGGCAATCGTTTATTCCCAATCCCGACCACCATACGAAATCCTCTAATGTGGCAGGTTGATGACTCTGGAAATACTTCTGTGCCAAGAGCATCAACGCCTCGTCGCGGTCTTTCTTATCAGTCTTTTTTATCTTCTTTTCGGCCAGAGCATAAGTGCCCTTCAAGGGAAGTAAGTCGCCACTACATAGAGTGCCCGATAGTTCCGCAAAACGGATATGGTAGGACAGACGGTGGTCGTCCATTATGATTCCTCTCTCCACCAATTCCTGGTTGAAATCTTCCTTTGTAACGCTGCCTTTTGCTTCAACCGTTTCTACAAGAATCTCGCGAATACGAAACAGTTCCTCGTCGGGGATTGCTATTTTGTTACTGCTCATCCAACCCTTTATCACCGTCAAGGCCTTCGCCCCACAGAGGTCGAGCATCCACCAGTAATCCTCAGCGCTGACAAGTTGCCATGTTCCGCGCAACAGATGCAGACGGATTATTCGTCCTTCGTCGAAAGCCTTCTTGAATGTTTTCTCCTTTGGATTCTTAGTTCGCATCTCAACGGCCCAACGCATCATTCGGTATTCCTGCGCCTGCATAGCACCAAAATGCGCCACAACCTCCTCAGGACGGGAAAACTGTGGTGCTGCCAGATGCTGGTTCAAGAGGCGTATGTTGATTGGATTCATTAGTCGCAAATATTTTTGAAGTAAAACTTCAAGTAAGCAGTTCGTTCTGCAAAGATACTAAATAATTGTTGTTTATCCAAATTTTCAAACATCGAAATGGAAAAAGGAGGTATCATTTGCCTATGTGGTATTTTTTTCGTAATTTTGTAGCAGATTAAAATACATAACAACTATGATAAGATTAAATTGCTTCTTCAAGGCTAACTCGCCAGAAGACTATAAGTCAGCACTTTGTGCAGCAGTAGCGTTAACAGAAAAATCACTCGCACACGAGGGCGTAGTGGCATATGATGTATTCCAAAGTGCAACCCGCCAGGATGTATTCATGATTTGCGAGACATGGGAAAGTCAGGAGGCGCTTGACAAACATAGCGCAACACCTGAGTTCGAGAAGTATGTAGGCATCATCCAGGGCTGTGGTTTCCTCAAGCTCGAATCGTTCAATTTCTAATCATGAAGAGTCTGCTTATCAAGGACACCACTCTCGAAGAACGCAAGCAGATAGTGCAGGATGCGTTGAGTTTTGGTGCTGGCGATTGTGACGGAATGGATCTTGGCGACCTCTACGACGATTATATTCTTGGTCTTAAGGAGATTGCCGATATAAACCGTGAATTCTCAGAAAAACATTGTGGTGAGGTTGTTGCAGGAGATTTGAATAAACCTTCAACCTGCGCATTGTAATTTTTCGTTTATTTCAATCATATGGTTTCAATTGATGGATTGGCAGTGGAGTTCGGTGGAGAAACACTGTTCAGTAATATAAACTTCTCAATCAATGATGGCGACAGAATTGCCCTAATGGGCAAGAATGGTGCTGGAAAGTCAACACTCCTGAAGATTCTTGCAGGAGTGAGAAAACCTACCCGTGGTAGTGTGTCTGCACCAAAGGATACAGTCATTGCTTATCTTCCTCAGCATCTGATGACCGAAGACGGCCGTACCGTTTTCGAGGAGACAGCACTTGCTTTTTCCCACCTCAAAGAGATGGAGGCAGAGATTGACGCCATCAACCAGGAACTTGCTGTTCGTACCGACTATGAGAGTGATGAATACCTCGCTCTTATTGATAAGGTGGCAGCAATGGGCGAGAAGTTCTATGCCATTGATATGACCCATTTCGAGGAGGATGTGGAGAAGACGCTTCTCGGTTTGGGATTTGAAAGAACCGACTTCAACCGCCAGACATCCGAATTCTCGGGCGGATGGAGAATGCGAATAGAACTTGCAAAACTCCTGCTGAAGAACCCAGATGTCTTGCTTCTTGATGAGCCTACAAACCACCTTGACATTGAGTCAATCGGATGGCTTGAGGATTTCCTTGTCAATAACGGCAAGGCAGTTGTTGTCATCTCTCACGACCGCAAGTTTGTTGATAACATCACCACTCGTACCATTGAAGTGACAATGGGCCGAATCTACGACTATAAAGTGCCTTACAGTCAGTATCTTGTTCTTCGTGCAGAGCGTCGTGCTCAGCAGCAAAAGCAATACGACGAGCAACAGAAGATGATTCAAGAGACTAAGGACTTTATTGAGCGTTTCAAGGGAACATATTCAAAGACATATCAGGTGCAGAGTAAGGTGAAGATGCTCGAGAAACTTGAACTCGTCGAGGTTGATGAGGAAGATACATCACGCCTTCGACTGAAGTTCCCACCAGCACCACGTTCTGGTGCCTATCCTGTCATCATGGATGGAGTAGGGAAAACATTCCCTTCGCGCCTTGACCCTACGGTTGAAAAGACCATTTTCGAGAATTGTTCGCTTACTATTGAGCGAGGCGACAAAGTGGCATTCGTAGGTAGGAACGGCGAAGGAAAATCAACTCTGGTGAAGTGTATCATGGGACAGTTGGAGCATTCAGGTAGTATCCAACTTGGACATAATGTGCAGATAGGATATTTTGCCCAGAATCAGGCTTCACTCCTTGATGAAAACCTCTCAGTGTTTGAGACAATTGATGAGATTGCCAAAGGCGAAATCCGCAAGAAGATAACCGACCTTCTTGGTGCGTTCATGTTTGGTGGAGACGCTTCAACAAAGAAGGTGAAGGTGTTGAGTGGAGGTGAAAAGACACGACTTGCTATTCTGAAACTCCTTCTCGAACCAGTTAACCTTCTTATTCTCGATGAGCCTACTAACCATCTGGATATCAAGACAAAAGATGTGCTGAAGCAAGCGTTGCAGGATTTCGACGGAACGCTCATTTGTGTGTCGCACGACCGTGATTTCCTTGACGGTCTTTGCACAAAGGTTTATGAGTTTGGCAACAAGAAAGTTCGCGAACACCTCTGTGGTGTTTACGAATTCCTTGAGACAAAAAAGCTCGAATCCCTTCAGGAACTCGAGCGCAAGAATTAATCAGGAGGTTTTACCAACTGTGTGAGCCTCCACCACCGAAGCCTCCACCAGAGAATCCACCGCTACTACCACTTGATGCAGCAGCCTTTGCACGAGCCTGCGACAGATGATTCACACTACTTGACATAGCGCTTGAATAGAGGTTTCGGGTGTTCATATAGTTGCAAAGTCCTAATGTAGAAGCATCATTTCCTGTGTACCAATCAGCAGGTTTGACATTAAGTCCCTCAAACTGCTTTGCCCATTTCTCCGAAAGGCCGAAGGCAACGGCATAAGGCAGAATGTCGTAGAAATAATGCTCATGCTCTTTGAGCAAACTGTCGAGCATTGGTTTCTCTGATTTCTCGATAAACTCCTTCAAACCAAGAATCTGACCGATATATTCCAATCGTTGCTTGCTCATATTTGTCAGTTTGGCCATAAACAGCGAAGCAACCAAGAGCAGGACATACATCACTACAATAGCGGTTTTCATGTTTTTGGTAATGAAAATGCCCAAATCATCTGCTGCATCTGCCATGAAACCTAACTGGAAAAAGACAACCAAAATCCACGAGCCAATGAGCAAACCCCTCTTTACTTTTGAACCTTCGGTAGGATCCCATAAGTAAAGCGATGAGAAAGCGATATAGAGGAGTCCCATTCCCACAAACATTCCATTAAGTCCGAGTGTGCAGTTGCCGGTGATGTCACATGTGAATAATCCAATGTTGGCTATCATTCCCGCCAAGAGATACAATATGATATATCCCCACGAATATTCATTCTGCATGCCTTTGTTGCAGTCTTTTACCGACTTGTCCATATCAAGCCAAGTTTCGGCAAACTTTGACGAAGGATTGGATGTGTCGAACGATTTGCCGTCAGCAAAGAGGGCTTCAAAGAACTTCTTCTGGTATTCAGGTTCATTATTGTCAATATGTTTCTTCTTATGAAGAACCGGACTTCCTGAAGTTGTGTCGATAGTAAGCAATCCCTTGTTTGCAAAATAAGGAATCAGGGAAATGATGTCGCAAGGGTCGACTGTTGTGTCGTAGATATAACCCAAATCAGCACTCGACAAACCCTTAGGAGGCCAGCATTCAAACACCTTTGTGTAGTTGTTTCGCGATTTTGTCTGGCGAACCATGACAAGCATTACCATCAGTAAGGCAACAACCAATAATACCCAGAGAGTGTCCATTGTTGCCTGAGCATTATAAGGTTCAACCTCGTAGTATCCCTCCGGCATGCGTACAAAGATTGAAACACCATCGAAGGCTTCAAGGTTGTGCACCTCACCAGTAATAAGTGTGTCAGAAACGAAAGTCAGTCCTGTTTCCGCTTTGTTGTCGTTATCGCCAGAAGGACCATAGAAAAGACGAATGTCCTTGAGCGATTCCTGTGGCAGTTTCTTGTCGAAACGTACGCTGAAAGTGAAATTCTCGACATTTGTCTCATTGCCCGTTCCTAAAAGCGCGAAGTAGAAGATGTCGTCAGCATTTGTGCGATCGTTGCCCACTTTGTAGTCATAGCAGATTTGATAATGATGATCGCCCTCTACCAGAGTGTAGGCATCGCCAATTTTAAGAGCAAAGCCCGACTCAGTATCAACTTGATAGCTCTCGCTAACCTGAATATTTTCAAATTGAGGCGAATAGGACATGAGTTTTATAACCTCCTGTCCGTTTTCGTCGTAGAGTCGGCGTTTCAAGTAGGAATTTGTCGTCCAATCTCTCACAATTCCGTGGCGAGGAGCCGTAAAGAATGCGTCCATTGACTCACAAATAGAGTAGGAGTTGTCGTTGTGAACCTGAACGGACACATCGTAATTCTTATAATAGAAGTCCTCTGCCATCACGCTCATTGGCACAATAGTCAGCAGAAGAATTGCGAGGATATGCTTTGCGATTGTTTTCATACTTGTTAATCTTTCCTTTGTTCCACAACGCAAAATTAATAAATAATAGTCATATCTCCAAATTTTCTTGCCCAAATACAATCAGTATTTGCAAAAGCCGTGTTTTCTGCACCTATCCTATATAATATAATAAGGTGGCTTTTGAGTAAAGAGTAATACTATACCTTGCGGCTTTTCCTGTTGTAAATAATATTCAAAAACGAAAAATCCGATGTTTTCTTGAAATCCGAAAAATGTGCCCTTGTAATGCCTTAATAATCAGCAAGTTGTGATTTCGCTTATTTCATCTTGTTATTTAACTGAAATGAGGAGGTCATTTAACCGAAATGAGGCGGTCATTTAAGTGAAATGAAGTGGTCATTTAAGTGAAATGACAATGAGGGGTAATGCGTGTAAAGAAAAATCGCAGTAAGAATAAGAGGATGGCGAGCTTGAGGGAATAGTCACAAGAAACCTTTTCAAGGCAAATATTTGGAAGATTCAATTTTTCTTCGTAACTTTGCATTTCATTATAAATGAAAAAACTTGTAATAAACGACAAAACAAAATATGAAGAAGATACTTTTCGCAATAATGATGCTCTGCTGCTTCTCACTTAGCAGTTTTGCTCAGGAGGCAAAGACTCCAAAACCAATGGCTCAGTTGGCAAAGCCTTACGACGAAAGTCTTGATGCAATGAAGCAGATAAAGGAGGCCGTTGCAAAGGCAGACGCCGAGGGCAAGAATGTGATTTGTCAGGTAGGTGGCAACTGGTGCAAGTGGTGCCTGTGGTTTGCTGATTATATCACAACAGAGGAAGAAATCGCCAAGGTTGTGGCAGACAACTTTGTTTATATTCATGTGAACTACTCGCCAAAGAACAAGAACGAGGAAGCAATGAAGTTCTTCGGAAATCCAAAACTCGGTTATCCGTTCTTCGTTGTGCTCAACGGCAAGGGCGAGATACTGAAAGTTCAGGAAAGTGCCTGTCTTGAGGAAGGCCAAGGATATAATAAAGAGAAGGTTCTCGGATTCTTCAACTCTTGGAAAGCAGAGAAGTAATGGGTAGAAATAAATATTCGCAACACGAGATAGACATCATCGCTATGCTTCTGCGCAAGAAATGCTCAGGCACTCGCTTTCAGCAGAAGGAGATTCGTCATCAGTTGAGAGTGAACTTTGAGTTCAACATCTCCGACTTCAACGAACAAGGCAAAGCCTTTGGCGACAAGGAACTGCAAGAGGCGATACAACGAGGAGCAATCGTGATTCTTGATGATGCAACCATTGCTGACATGAAAGCAAAACGAGCTCGCGACAAAGCCCGCGATGAGGCAGCCCGTCAGGCAGAAGCCGTTGAAAATGGTGGCGAAACCGACTGGCAGGAAGCTATGAAGGAATGGGAGAAATGGGAAAACTCCGAAGAAGCAAAAAATGAAAAATAAAAGAATATGCTTGAAGTAAAGATACATGATGCTGTGCTCGCTGCAGCGGCCGAGGAAGGAATGGACGCATTCGTTGAGGCTATTGTTGATGCAATACTCGACGCAATTGATGGTGAGTTGACCGCAACGACGATGTCGCAACTCAATGCCGACCAGATTACACTCCTTGCCTACAAGATTCTGCGCGACGAAGTGATGGAGGGCGGTTTTGTGCAGCTTATCCACAATGGCTATGGCGCATTCATCTACAAGAACCCATTCGGGAAGGCAATGCGCGAGTGGGGTGTTGTCGGATTGGCACAGCTCATCTCACGCAGCCACAAGTTCTTCACCAAGTATCATGAGCAGATTGAACGCGAAATGACCGACGAAGAGTTTATGGCAATGTTCGAGAAATGTCCGGAATTCGACGATTTCGACGATGAATTCGTTGTAAGCGAGGAAGAATGGACAAATATGGTGGCATGTTATCTTGACGACCATCTCGACAACTTCGTCACTATAGTTGAATAATTTATCATTTATCATTTAGGCCAAAGGCCGCACTATGAATAAGATTGAACAAGAACTCCGTAAGAAGAGTCCCGTACATATAAAAAACAAGAAGGCGTCGTTCGAATATTTCTTCGTCGATGAATTCACAGCAGGAATTGTGCTCACAGGAACCGAGATAAAGTCGATTCGCTTAGGCAAGGCCTCGCTCGTGGACACCTATTGCTATATCTACAATAACGAGATTTGGGTAAAGGGCATGAGCATCTCGCCATATTTCTATGGCTCGTATGCCAACCACGAGATGAAACGCGACAGAAAGCTCCTGCTCAATCGCAAGGAGATTCGCAACCTTCAGGAGGCATGCAAGGCACCAGGTTACACCATTGTGCCTACACTTGTCTTCATTGACCAGAATGGTCGTGCGAAGGTGGATATTGCACTCTGTCGCGGTAAGAAACAATACGACAAGCGTCAGACTTTGAAAGAAAAGGCAGACCGCAGAGAGATGGACCGCGTAAGAAAGAACTTCTAAACAGAGAGGATGAGATTAGAGGATTGTATAAAAGAGAGAATACTTGTGCTTGACGGTGGTATGGGCACAATGGTGAGTCAGTATGGAGTGACAACGGGTAATACAGATGAATTGTCGCTAACCCATCCTGACATTATCCGTGATATCCACCGCCGGTATCTCAAGGCCGGTGCTGACCTCATCACCACCAACACCTTCTCGTCGCAACGAATATCGCAAGCTGATTATAATCTCGAAGACCGTTGCTACGAACTTGCTTTAGAAGGTGCCCGCCTTGCAAGGGAATGTGCTGACGAGTTCTCAACCGAAGACCGCCCACGATTCGTCCTTGGCGATGTGGGACCTACAAACAAGACAGCATCCTTGTCGCCGGATGTCAATGATCCAGCAGCACGCGATATAACATACGACGAACTCTTTGAGGCTTACAGCGAGCAGATTCGCGGACTTATAGCCGGAGGGGTAGATGCCATTTTGATAGAGACAATCTTCGACACCCTTAACTGTAAGGCTGCAATTGATGCGGCACAAACGGAGATGGGGGAGAAGAAGTTGCCGATAATGGTGAGTGTAACCGTCAGCGATCTTGCCGGACGAACCCTCTCAGGACAGACACTCGAGGCATTCCTCTCTACAATGTCCTCGTATGATATATTCTCCGTTGGCTTGAACTGCGGATTTGGTGCAAAGGAGATGAAACCATTCCTTAAGCAGATTTCCTCGCGAGCACCTTATTTCGTAAGTGCCCATCCAAACGCAGGTTTGCCAAACGAGTTGGGACAATACAACGAAACGGCAGAGTCGATGTCGCCAGCAATTGCAGAGTTCCTTGACGAGGGGTTGGTGAATATCATTGGTGGCTGTTGCGGTACAGATGATTCGTTCATTGCTTCTTATGCAAAGATGGTGGAGGGAAAGGCTCCACGCCAACCAAAACCACGTTATCGCCAGTTGCATCTTGCTGGTTTGGAGAGTTTCACTCCATTGACTGATTCGGATGGAAAGGCCGTATTTACGAATGTCGGTGAGCGCTGTAATGTGGCGGGAAGTAGGAAATTCCTCCGCCTCATCAACGAAAAACAATACGAAGAGGCTCTCTCCATTGCCCGAAAGCAAGTGGACGATGGTGCTCTCGTGATTGATATAAACATGGACGATGGTCTCCTTGATGCAAAGGCAGAGATGGTGAACTTCGTCAATCTTATCGCTTCAGAACCGGATATCGCTACTGTGCCTCTGATGATTGACTCCTCAAAATGGGATGTCATTGAGGCGGCGTTGAAATGTGTTCAAGGTAAATGCATCGTCAACTCTATCTCGCTGAAGGAAGGTGAGGAGAAATTTATCAGTCATGCCCAGACGATAAAGCGTTTCGGTGCTGCTGTGGTGGTGATGTGTTTCGATGAAATAGGTCAGGCAACAACCTACGAGCGAAGAATCGAGATTGCTGGTCGTGCTTACAAAATTCTTACTGAAAAGGTGGGAATGAATCCGCTCGACATTATCTTTGACCCAAATATCCTTTCAGTGGCAACGGGTATTGACGAACACGACAGTTATGCCCTTGATTTCATCCGCGCTACAGAATGGATTCGCGAGAATTGTCCGGGGGCACATGTGAGTGGTGGCGTCAGCAACTTGAGTTTCTCGTTCCGTGGCAACAACTACATCCGTGAGGCAATGCATTCCGTGTTCCTTTATCATGCCATGAAGGTGGGAATGGACTTCGGTATTGTGAACCCTGCAACGAAGGTGACTTATTCGGATATTCCGGAAGAACAGTTGCCAATCATCACAGATGTAATCCTCAATAGTAGGAAAGGTGCTGCCGAGGACTTGACCGATTTGGCAGAGCGAATAAAGGCAGAGGCAACTCCACAAACCTCTTCTGCAGAAGGAAAAACCGAAGTACAGGAGGTTTGGCGAACTGAAGATGTTGATTCGCGCTTGGGATATGCACTCAGAAAGGGCTTAGGTACTTATCTTGAAGAAGATATCCGCGAGGCTTTGGAGAAATATCCTCGTGCGGTTGATGTGATTGAAGGTCCGCTGATGGCTGGTATGAATGAAGTGGGCAAACTCTTTGGCGAAGGCAAGATGTTCCTTCCTCAAGTTGTGAAGACTGCTCGCACAATGAAGCAGGCGGTGTCAATACTTCAGCCATTCATTGAGGAAGAGAAGTCGGATGGCGCTTCAAGTGCCGGAAAAGTTGTTATTGCCACAGTAAAAGGCGATGTCCACGACATTGGCAAGAATATTGTCTCTGTCGTGATGGCTTGCAACAACTTTGAGATGATCGACCTTGGTGTGATGGTGCCTCCTGAACAGATTGTTGAAACGGCAATCCGTGAGAAGGCCGATATGGTTTGCTTGAGTGGATTGATTACTCCTTCGCTCGACGAGATGGTGGCTGTTGCTCGTGAACTTGAAAGGGCAGGATTGAAACTGCCGATGATTGTTGGTGGTGCCACAACTTCAGAAGTCCATGCTGCATTGAAGATTGCACCTGTGTATAGCGGTCCTGTTGTATGGTCGAAGGATGCGGCATACAATGCTGTCATTGCCACTCGATTGATGAATCCTGAAGAGCGTGTAGCAATGAAAAAGGAACTTGATGAGCGTTATGAAATGCTTCGTCAGGAGTATAAGGCGAAGAAGGAGAATATCCTTTCGCTCGAAGAGGCTCGCAAGAATAAACTGAATTTGTTTGAACAATAACTATATATAAATATAATGTACGCGAGAGGTGAGGTGGACGATACCGATTCTTCACTCTTCACTTTCCCGCTTTTCACTTGAAATATGGCATTCGGAAAGAAAAAACGCTGGCATTGCATCCCGGGACAGATTACCGAGATGGACAAGCAGATTATGTATTGGGAGAATAAGGGCAAACTTGTTCCTACCCGCGATCTTATCAAGACACCTGAGCAGATTGAAGGTATTCGTCGTGCTGGTGCCATCAACACTCTTGTCCTCGATACAGTGGCAAAGGAGATTCATGCTGGTATGAGCACTCAGGAGATTGATGATATCTGTATGCAGGTTTGCAAGGACAACAACGCCATTCCTGCTTGTCTTGGCTATGAGGGTTTCCCTAAGTCGGTTTGTACAAGTATCAACGAGGTTGTCTGCCACGGAATACCGAAGGATGATGAACTTCTTGAGGAAGGCGATATCGTGAATGTTGATTTTACTATAATCCTCGATGGTTACTATGCTGATGCATCTCGTATGTTCATCATCGGAAAGACAACCCCAGAGAAAGAACAACTTGTGCGTGTCGCTAAGGAGTGTCTTGAAATCGGCATGGAAGTGGCAAAGCCATATTCGTTCGTTGGAGATATCGGTCATGCTATCGAGAAGCACGCAAAGAAACACGGTTATGGCGTAGTGCGCGACTTGACTGGTCATGGCGTAGGTCTTAAATTCCACGAGGAACCAGATGTGCCTCATTATGGCCATAACGGAACAGGTATGTTGCTCGTTCCTGGAATGGTGTTCACAATTGAACCAATGCTCAATATCGGTTCGTGGAAGGTGTTCATCGACGATGAGGATCCATACGGATGGGAGGTTATCTCTTGGGATGAGGAACCATCGGCTCAGTGGGAGCATACATTGGTAATGACAGAAAACGGTGTTGAGATATTGACATACTAATGGAAGACAAGAAAGTATATATATTAGCCATTGAGTCATCTTGCGACGATACCTCGGCTGCAGTTCTGCGTGATGGTGTGTTGCTTAGCAATGTTACTGCTTCGCAGGCTGTTCATGAGGCTTATGGCGGAGTAGTGCCGGAGTTGGCTTCGCGTGCTCATCAGCAGAATATCGTTCCTGTTGTCGATCAGGCCTTGAAGCGTGCAGGCATTGAGAAGGAGCAACTCTCTGCAATTGCCTTCACTCGCGGTCCTGGTCTTATGGGCTCATTGCTCGTTGGCGTCAGTTTCACAAAGGGATTGGCATTGTCGCTCGGTATTCCAATGATTGATGTAAACCATCTGCAAGGACATATCATGGCGCATTTCATTAAGGAAGAGACACCTGAAGGCGAAATCATCTCCAACTGTCCGCCTTTCCCGTTCCTTTGTCTCTTGGTGAGTGGTGGAAACTCGCAGATTGTGAAGGTTAATGCCTACAACGATATGGAGGTACTTGGTCAGACAATCGATGATGCTGCAGGTGAAGCCATCGACAAATGCTCTAAGGTGATGGGTCTTGGCTACCCGGGTGGTCCTATTATCGATCGCCTTGCCCGTCAGGGAAATCCAAAGGCATACAAATTCGCCGAACCAAGCATACCTGGTCTTGACTATAGTTTCTCAGGCTTGAAGACTTCGTTCCTCTATAATCTTCGTAAATGGGTTGCCGATGAACCTGATTTTATTGAAAATCACAAGGAAGATATCGCCGCTTCGTTGGAGTTCACTATCGTGGATATCCTGATGAAGAAACTTAAGTTGGCCGTTAAGCAGACCGGCATTAAGCATGTTGCCGTTGCAGGTGGTGTTTCTGCAAACAATGGTTTGCGTAATGCTTTCCACGATGCAGCAAAGCGTTGGGGTTGGACTATTTATATTCCAAAGTTTGGCTATACCACAGACAATGCGGCAATGATTGGAATCACGGGTTATTATAAGTTCCTTGATGGCCAGACATGCCCTGTTGATGCCCCTGCATTCTCAAAAGTAACATTCAAGTAAATGAAAAGACTCTCAAAAAAACTGCATTCTCTCCTATACGGCACAGGGAAAACCCTTGCTACAGCCGAGAGTTGTACGGGAGGCGGCATTGCAGCAGCCATCGTGGCAACAAGCGGTTCGTCGGATTATTTCAAGGGTGGGGTGGTGTCTTATTGCAATGAGATAAAGAACCGCCTCCTCAGCGTTAGCCTTGAGACAATAGAAAAATATAATGTCGTTTCTGCGGAAGTTGCAACAGAAATGTGCCTTGGGGCAATGAATGCCCTTCAAACTGACTATGCCATTTCGATTACCGGATGTGCAGGACCGGGTGGTGGAACACCCGAAATACCGGTCGGAACTATCTGGATCGGCTATGGACGAAAAGATGACATCCGTACCTTCAAACTTACAGAAGATAACGGTCGTGCGGAAAACCTACAAAATGCCACAAAAAAAGCCCTTGAGTTGATTATTAACTACTTAAGTTATTAAAAAAACTTAAACTATAGGGGTCTTTTTAAAAACATTTTGCTATTTCGGAAAAAAATAGTAATTTTGCACTCTGTTTGGAATAAGTATCAAAAATCGTATACTAAAATTAGAGATAGACATGTCTAAGATTTGTCAGATTACTGGAAAAAAAGCTCAGCTCGGATGCAATGTATCTCACTCAAAGCATCACACAAAGCGTAGCTTCGATGTAAACCTCTTCTCGAAGAAGTTCTACTATGTAGAGGAGGGTTGCTGGATCAGCTTGAAGATTAGTGCAGCTGGTCTTCGCCTTATTAATAAGTTGGGTCTTGACGCAGCTCTCAAGCAGGCTGTTAACAAGGGCTACTGTGAGTGGAAGGACATTAAAGTTATAGGAGAATAATCATTATGGCAAAGAAAGCTAAAGGTAATAGAGTTCAGGTGATTCTCGAGTGTACTGAGATCAAGAACAGTGGTATGCCTGGCACAAGCCGTTATATCACAACAAAGAACCGTAAGAATACTCCTGAGCGTCTTGAGTTGATGAAGTACAACCCAATCCTCAAGAAGATGACTCTCCACAAGGAGATTAAGTAATAACATCCGTATAGCGGAATCGTATTAACCCATAAAATTTTAAGAAACTATGGCAAAGAAAGCGGTCGCTACCCTCCACGAAGGATCTACGGATGGTCGCGCTTACACAAAGGTTATCAAGATGGTAAAGAGCCCAAAGACTGGCGCTTACATCTTTGAGGAGAAGATGGTTCCTAACGAGGCTGTTAAGGACTACTTCAAATAAAGAGAACTAATTCTTTATTTACAATACTACGAGAGAGGTTACTCCATTTCAGGAGTGACCTCTCTTTATTTGTTTATTTTTCTCTGTTGCTTAATTAGTGCTGGCCTTGTAAAGATTGCTGTTTGGTCCTTTGCATTGTTAAAAATAATTTAATATCGCCGTAGACGCCTCAAATTTTCGCTCTAACGCTTTTTGGTATCAGAAAAAAGTTGTATATTTGTGCATTGAAAAGCCGAGAAATGCGCTCAGAACGCAAAAAACAGCCCTTAAAAGCGATTTTGCTTCTGTTTTTCTTTCTTTTCTCGCGCGTATACGCACGCGTAACGCGTATTAATAAGGAATATAAACAAGTTAAACATAATTTTTAGAAATGGACGAAAATCAGACTATTGATCAGGATAAGATTATCAAGATTAATATCGAAGAAGAAATGAAGAAGTCATACATCGACTATTCCATGTCGGTGATTGTTGCTCGTGCTCTTCCAGATGTTCGTGATGGTTTTAAGCCTGTACACCGTCGTATCCTCTACGGTATGATGGGACTCAACAATGTTAGCACACAGCCTTATAAGAAGTGTGCCCGCGTTGTCGGTGAGGTTCTCGGTAAGTATCACCCACATGGTGATTCATCTGTTTACGGAGCCCTCGTTCGTATGGCGCAGGATTGGAACATGCGTTACACACTCGTTGACGGCCAGGGTAACTTTGGTTCTGTTGATGGTGATGGCGCTGCTGCTATGCGATACACAGAGTGTCGCCTCTCAAAGATGGGTGAGCATATCATGGATGACCTTGAGAAGGAAACCGTTGATATGGACCGCAACTTCGATAACACACTCGACGAACCAACAGTAATGCCTACAAAGATTCCAAACCTCCTCGTTAATGGTGGTAACGGTATTGCGGTAGGTATGGCTACAAACATGCCAACTCACAATCTCGGTGAGGTTATCGATGGTTGTTGTGCATTTATCGATAATCCTGAGATTGACACAGAAGGATTGATGCATTATATTCCTGCTCCTGACTTCCCAACAGGTGGTTACATCTATGGTCTTCAAGGCGTGAAGGACGCTTACGAGACAGGTCGTGGCCGTATCATCATGCGTGCTAAGGCTGAAATCGAGAGCGATGATACTCACGATAAGATTGTCATCACTGAGATTCCTTACGGCGTAAACAAGCAGCAACTCATTGAGTATATTGCTGAACTCGTTAAGGACGGTAAGATTGAGGGTATCACAAATGCCAACGATGAGACAGGCCGTCAGGGTATGCGTATCGTTATCGATGTTCGTCGTGATGCTAATGCAAATGTCATTCTGAACAAACTCTTCAAGATGACCGCCCTCCAGAGCTCATTCTCTGTAAACCAGATTGCTCTTGTTAAGGGTCGTCCACGCTTGCTCAATCTCAAGGATTGCATCAAGTACTTCGTCGAGCATCGTCATGATGTTACAATCCGTCGTACTAAGTTCGACAAGCGTAAGGCTGAGGAGCGTGCTCATTTGCTTGAGGCTCTTATCGTTGCCAGCGACAATATCGACGAGGTAGTAAACATCATCAAGACTTCTCGCGAACCATCTATCGCTATCAACCGACTCATGGAGCGCTTCGGATTTGACGAGGTTCAGGCTCGTTTCGTTGTTGATATGCGTCTCCGCCAGCTCACAGGACTCCAGCAGGATGCCCTCCATAATGAGTATGACGAACTCCAGAGACTCATCCAGTACCTCCAGCAGATTCTCGATGATCCAGAACTCTGCAAGAAGGTTATGAAGGACGAGCTCCTTGAGGTTAAGGAGAAGTATGGCGACGATCGTCGTACAAAGATTATCCCAGCAGAGCATGAGTTCAACGCTGAGGACTTCTATCCAAACGATCCTGTCGTTATCACAGTAAGCCACCTTGGCTATATCAAGCGTACAGCTCTCTCTGAGTATCGTGAGCAGACTCGCGGTGGAGTAGGTTCAAAGGCAGTTCGTCATCGCGACTCTGACTTCGCAGAACTTATCTATCCTGCTACAATGCACCAGATCCTCATGTTCTTCACAAAGAAGGGCCGTTGCTACTGGCTCCGTTGTTACGAGCTCCCAGAGGGCGGTAAGGACTTCAAGGGCCGTGCAATCCAGAATATGATGAACATCGAGTCGGATGATAAGATACAGTATATCCTCCGTCTCCGTCCAGGTGCTTACGAGGATGAGGAGTTCATCAACAACCACTATGTCATCTTCTCGACAAAGAACGGTACTGTAAAGAAGACTGTTCTCGAGCAGTTCTCTCGTCCACGCGCTAATGGTGTCATCGCAATCAACCTCCTCGAGGGTGATGAACTTATGGATGTACGCCTTACAAATGGTCATAACGAACTCATCATTGCAAGCCGTAACGGTCGTGCTGTTCGTTTCAACGAGACCGCAATCCGTACTATGGGCCGTGTTTCTACCGGTGTTCGTGGTATGCGTCTCGGTGGCGACAACGATGCAGTAATCGGTATGATTGTTGTAAACGATGCAGAATCGGAGAATGTAATGGTAGTCAGCGAGAATGGTTACGGAAAGCGCAGTCAGGTAGAGGACTACCGTGTCACAAACCGTGGTGGTAAGGGCGTTTCTACAATGAATGTCACCGAGAAGACCGGTAAGCTCGTTGCTATCAAGAATGTGAACGACACCAACGACCTCATGATTATCAACAAGAGCGGTATCGCAATCCGTCTCTCTGTTGCTGAGTGCCGTGTGATGGGTAGAAATACTCAGGGTGTGAAACTTATCAACCTTGCAAAGAAGAACGATGTCATCGCTGCAGTAACAAAGGTGATGGGTTCTGAACAGCAGGCTGATGTAGAAGAGGCAAGCCGCGCAGCTTGGGCAAAGAACAACGAAGACTTCAAGCAGACTGACGCAACAGAGACAACAGTAGAAGTTGCCGACGATGCTCCTGAGGCACCAATCGTTGACTTTGACGATCCTGCAGAGGAATAAGCATAAGAAACCAATGACGATTTTCCCCCAGTCGAATTAAACTTTCGACAAAGGGAATCGTCTTATGGTTAAAAATATGCTTATGAAAGCAACAAATTCAATTTTCAATCGTTATATAGATAGAAACTTATTTTATAAACATTTGGCAAAATCAAATTTTGACAAACCTAAAGTTACACTAATATGAAAAAATTAATGACTATCGCCCTTGCTGCTGTATTCGCAACATCGGCTTTCGCACAGAATCCAGACGCCTTGAAGCAGATCAAGAAGTGTAAGGTTTACGCTGACGCTAAGGCTCTCGTACAGGCAAATGAGTCTTCAATGACTGCTGCAGAGAACGCTCAGGCCTACAACAAGCTCGTTGACCTCAGCTATGGTCCAGCTTCTGATGCTCTTTCAACAATCCAGACAAACCAGGCAATGGCTCAGATGGGTGGTGAGGCTAAACCAGTTGATATGAAGGCATTCTATGCTAATGCATATCAGGCTCTCTCTGACGCTCTCGTTTGTGACAAGTACGATGTTCAGCCAAACGACAAGGGTAAGGTTGCTCCAAAGTTCCGTAAGGCAAATGCTGACCGTCTTGCAAACCTCCGTCTTCAGATTGTAAACGGTGGCCAGGAGGCTCAGAACAACGAGGATAAGGTTACAGCACAGAAGTACTACGGTGCTTACGCTGAGACTGGTGTTTCTGATCTCTTCAAGGATGTTATCGCTGCTCAGGCAAAGAACAATCCTAACGGCATTGGCGATGAGTATCTCTCAGAGGTTGCTCGCGTTGCTGCTTATCTCGCATTCCAGAACAAGGATCTCGACGCTTCTGCAAGATATACAGACGTAATGATGCAGGACCCAGAGAAGGAGAAGGAAGGTCTTCAGTTGAAGATGTACTTCATGCAGCAGAACCTCAATACTCACGAGGATTCAGTACGCTGCCTCAACCAGTTGAAGGAACTCTATGCTAAGTATCCACAGAACAATGATGTATTCTCACAGTTGGCACAGACCTATGGCAACCTTGGTATGACTGCAGAGCAGAGCAAGGTTATCGAGGATCGCCTCCAGACAAACCCTGACACATATGTAGCATGGGCTTTGAAGGGTCAGAACGATATGAACGCTAAGAAGTACGATCAGGCTATCTCTGAGTTCCAGAAGGCTTCTGAGTGCACTGTAGACGATCCAAAGCAGAAGGCTCTCGTACTCTTCTACATCGGCTACTGCTATCAGGCACAGGCTGCTGACATCGAGAAGTATGACGATCAGATTGCTCTTGTAAAGAAGGCTGTTCCTTACCTCGAGCAGGCTAAGGAAATCGATCCAAACCGTGAGTTGGCAAATTGGGGTTACACACTCTACAACTGCTACTACAATGTTTACGGTGAGAACGATGCTAAGACACAGGCTCTCAAGGCAGAACTTGGTTACTAATCGATACATATAAACTATCATAAAAAGGGTAGAGGACCGCAAGGTTCTCTACTTTTTTTGTTTCTGTCAAAACCGTTAATTGTTGCTGTAGGCATTTTGCTCCCAAAAAATATTATACAAATGCATTGTTTTCAGAAAGAATAATGTATCTTTGCAAAAGAATAACTAAAAACCTGATGCCACAACAGAGAAATATCTTCTATCGCATCTGGCGGTTCTATTACGAGGGTTTCCGTAGTATGACCGTCGGACGAACCTTGTGGCTTATCATTTTCATCAAACTCTTCATCATGTTTGCCATTCTGAAAGTGTTTTTCTTTCAACCGACATTGAAAGGAACTGACGAGCAGAAGGCCGAACAAGTAAGAACAAATCTAATTTCACCTAAATAATAATTATGGATCTAATCAATGTTGTTGAGTGGTCGAGGGCACAGTTTGCCCTTACTGCCGGCTATCACTGGCTGTTCGTTCCACTTACTCTCGGTCTGGGCATTATCGTTGCCGCCTTGGAGACGATTTACTACCGGACAAGAAGTGAGGAATGGTTGCGTATATGCAAGTTCTGGATGACGCTCTTTGGAGTGAACTTCGCCATTGGTGTTGCCACAGGTATTATTCTTGAGTTTGAGTTCGGCACGAACTGGTCGAACTATTCATGGTTTGTAGGCGATATCTTCGGAGCCCCACTTGCCATAGAAGGAATCTTCGCCTTCTTCATGGAGTCTACATTCTTTGCAGTTATGTTCTTTGGCTGGAAGAAGTTCTCGCCTGGCCAGCATCTTGCAGCCACATGGCTCACAGCCTTAGGTGCAAGTATCTCGGCTTGGTGGATTCTTGTTGCCAATTCATGGATGCAGTATCCTATCGGAATGGAATTCTCGCCAGAGCAGATGCGTAATGTGATGATAAGTTTCTCTGAAGTGGCACTCTCGCCAGTTGCAGTCAACAAGTTCTTCCACGCAGTCATGTCGGGCTGGTGTCTTGCCGGAGTCTTTGTCGTTGGTGTCAGTTCATGGTACATGCTCAAGAAACGCGATACAGAGTTTGCATTGAAGTCAATAAAGGTTGGTGGCAGCGTTGGTCTTATCGGTATTCTTCTTACCATGCTCACGGGCGATGGCACAGCCGTTGAGGTTACGAAGGTGCAGCCAATGAAACTTGCCGCAATGGAGGGATTGTATGAAGGTCAGGAAGGTACGAAACTCGTTGGAGTAGGACTCCTCAACCCTTCAAAGGAATATGACAACGACGAAGACGCAACACTTTTCGAGATTGCCATTCCACACGGATTGTCCATCCTCGGTCGTCATGAGTTCAATGCCTTCATCCCTGGAATCAAGGATATCATCGAAGGAAAAGACGTCATAGACGGACAGGTTGTGAACACAGTTCCTTATGCAGAACGCATTGAAAGAGGTAAGGCGGCACAACAGGCGTTGAGTCGTTATAATGATGCAAAGAAGGCTGGCGATGAAGCAGCAATGAAACAAGCCGAGGAGGATTTGAAGCCTGATTATCAGTTCTTTGGCTATGGTTACTTCAAGGATGTCAAAGAGGCAATACCGAATGTTCCGATGGTATTCTATCCATTCCATTTGATGGTAATCCTTGGCGGTTGGATACTTGTTTTCCTTGCTGCTGTGATGCATTGTGCATTCCGCAAGAAGGAGTGGCTTGAGTTCAAGGTGAAGAACATCATGGTGTTCCCAGTGCTTGCCCTTTTGTCTATTCCATTGGTATGGATTTGCTCTCAGTGTGGTTGGATTGTTGCCGAAGTGGGTCGCCAGCCATGGGCCATCCAGGACATCATGCCTGTGCAGGCTGCCATCTCAAGTCTTTCGGTATCACAAGTGATAACAACCTTCATCATCTTTGCCGTACTCTTCACCGTACTCCTTTGTGCTGAAGTAAGTATCATGCTCAAACAAATTAAGAAAGGACCAGAACAATGACCTACGAATTCCTACAAGAATATTGGTGGCTTCTGATTAGTGTGTTAGGAGCTATCCTCGTCTTCCTTCTCTTTGTACAGGGAGGACAATCGATGATACCTCAGATGAAAGCCGAGCAGCGCGAAGAAATGGTCTATACCATTGCCCATCGCTGGGAACTCACCTTCACCGTACTTGTAACCTTCGGCGGTGCATTCTTTGCATCATTCCCTCTGTTCTATTCAACGAGTTTCGGCGGAGCCTATTGGCTTTGGATGCTCATCCTCTTCGGCTTTGTTGTTCAGGCAGTTAGTTACAAGTATCGCCTTGCTGAAGGAAATGTCCTCGGCCGAAAAACCTATGACATATTCCTTTTCCTCAATGGCATTCTTGCGCCAGTGCTCCTTGGTGGTGCAGTAAGTACCTTCTTCTTCGGCAGCGATTTCACAGTAGAGAAGACAAACCTCATGGATGGAACAGCACCAGTAATCTCGCAATGGGGTTCGCTTCATGGTCTTGAGGCACTTGCCGATTGGCGTGTCGTTGCCTTTGGCGTGATGGTGCTTTTCCTTACGAGAGTGTTGGCAAATCTCTGGTTCATCAACCAGATTGACGATGAAGAAACGATAAAGTGGAACAAGAAACAGTTGCTCATCAACGCCCCAATCTTCGTGGTGCTGTTCCTCGTTGTCGTTGCCGTATTGCTATTTGCCGACGGCTACGAGACAACAGGACTCCACGAGTTCCAGGTGGTACCAAACAAGTTCTTCCACAATCTCTTTGGTAGTTTTGTGACGTTGGCATTCTTCCTTCTTGGTACTGTGCTTGTCCTTCTGGGCATAATCTTCACATTGGTTTCCGATACACCTTACGGAGGCAAACTGAAGAATTTCCGTTGCGGAATATGGTCGGCAGGACTTGGAACAGTGGTGGTTGTCCTCTCGCTTTTCTGGATTGCCGGATATTTCAATACACCTTATTATCCATCGTATGCAGATGTTGCATCATCACTGACCATCTACAACTCCTCATCGTCAGAGTTCACGCTCAAGACAATGAGTATTGTCAGTCTTGCTATTCCATTTGTGGCTGCTTATATAGCGTGGGTGTGGTATAAACTGACAAAGAAGTAAAAAGTAAATACCCCCAAAAACAAAGACCATCTCGTGATTGAGGTGGTCTTTTTGTATAAGAGTAGGGTAGAGGCTTAAATTCCTTCGCCTCCTGTAAAGAAACGTTCTTCAATGGTTCGGCCTTGGAGAACTCGCGAATTCGGTGCTACATCGTGAGTGAGCCAGACATTACCACCGACGATAGTGTCATGACCGATACGCACACGACCAAGGATTGATGTGTTGGAATAAACCGTCACATTGTCCTCAAGGATAGGATGGCGTGGTTGGTCAATTGGCTGTCCCTCAGCGTCATAGCTGAAGTTCTTTGCACCAAGAGTTACACCCTGATAGAGCATCACATTATTGCCGATGATACTTGTTGCACCAATGACAACACCTGTGCCATGGTCGATGGCGAAGTACTCACCAATCTGTGCTGCAGGGTGAATGTCAACACCTGTTGCCGAATGGGCCAGTTCGGTAAGCACTCGTGGTAACACCGGTACGCCAAGCTGATAAAGACGATGAGCTGTGCGATAATGTAGCATGACAGTGATGACAGGGTAGCATATCACTACCTCTGCCATACTTTTCACTGCTGGATCGTTGTGCATCACAGCCTTTGCATCTGTCCAAAGCAGACGCGAAATCTCAGGCAGCGACTCAAGGAATTTCTCGACAATCTCCTTCGTGTCCTTGATGTCGGGAATAACCTGAATCTGTTCTGTCAGGATGTCCGCTATGCTCTCTTGTGCCGAACCGAATGTTGGTTTCTCGGCATATTCAGGGAATACGATGAACCTTATCCAGTCCATCATCAGTTCCAGTTTGTCGTGCGATATTCTCATAATTATTCAAATAAACCTGTTGATAAGTAACGCTCACCAGTGTCAGGAAGCAAGGCAACGATGAGTTTACCTGCGTTTTCGTCCTTTTTAGCCTCTTCAACTGCAGCATGGAATGAAGCGCCAGAAGAGATTCCTACCAATACGCCGAACTGACGAGCAAGTGTGCGAGCGCCTTCAAATGCCTCGTCGTCCTTTACTGTCTTGATGGCGTCAATGACAGCAGAGTTGTAGGTGTCAGGAACGAAACCAGCACCAATACCCTGAATCTTATGTTTGCCAGGGATACCAGTTGAGAGAACAGCCGAAGTGGCAGGTTCAACAGCGATGACCTTCACCTCTGGATTGTACTTCTTCAGAGTTTTGCCAGTACCGCTTACAGTACCACCAGTACCAACGCCAGCAATGAAGATATCCACCTTTCCTTCAGTGTCCTTCCATATCTCTTCACCTGTTGTACGCTCGTGAGCAGCAGGGTTTGCTGGGTTCACAAACTGTCCGAGGATTACAGCACCCTCGATGCTGTCGCGCAGTTCGTTAGCCTTTGCAATAGCACCTTTCATACCCTCTGAACCAGGAGTGAGGACAATCTGTGCGCCATAAGCCTTGAGCAGATTTCTACGCTCCACGCTCATTGTTTCTGGCATAGTGAAGATGGTCTTATAGCCCTTTGCAGCACCAACCCACGCAAGGCCCACGCCAGTGTTTCCGCTTGTTGGTTCGATGATTGTAGCACCCGGCTTGAGGATACCTTTCTGTTCTGCGTCTTCGATCATGGCAAGGGCAATACGATCCTTGACACTTCCGCCGGGGTTAAAGAACTCAACTTTGACTGCAATACGAGCCTTCTGACCTTCGATACCTGTGATTTCTACGAGTGGAGTACCACCTACGAGCTGTGTAATTGATGAGTAAATCATAATTTTTTGTGTATTTAAATGTTTGACTTTAATTGATTTCTTGTGAAAAAATAAAAGCGGCTTACCATTTTTGATTGGTAAGCCGCTGTGTATTGGAATAAATATATACCTTCAAATATGCTTTTTCGCTTATTCACACGCTTTTTTGCTACACCAATCGTCAAAAATGGTACAGCAACAACAACATGCGAATATGTAGCTATTATTTTTCATATCGACTGCAAAAGTAGCGTTTTCCTTTCAAACTACCAAATTTTTCAGCACTTTTTTTATAATATTCCTTATTTTTTTTGTGTTTTGTAGCAATTTGTAGTTTACACCTTATTTATTATTATATAGGCATTTTTGGCGCTGGAATAGAGTTTTTCTTGTTTTCAACTGCAAATTTTGAAATTTTGCCGAAATTCATTTTGCGTGAAAATGGATGAAATTCGTGAAATTCGCGGTTAAAAGTGATTGTTTTTTATGTTTTCATGACCCATTTTGAGGACCAAAAGTGGGGTGGAAGATGAAAAAACAGGCAATTTGTGGATCTCATGAAGCCGTTTTTACCGAACTGGGGGAGACGAATTTTACCTGACTCACTTGTTTGCGAGGGTGTTGGGTGTAAAATAAATTCGCAATAACATTTGGCGTAATTTTGCAATGGCCATGCAATTATGCACTTGTAACTAACTGAGTGTCAGAGTGTTGTAATTGCACTTAAATAACCTCCTTATTTAACTGAAATGACGCCCTCATTTAAGTGGAATGAACTGCTCATTTAAGTGAAATGAAGTTGTTATTTCGGTGGAATGATAATGACTTGTTTGCGTGTAAAAATAATTCGTGGTTAAAATTGGTGCGGGCGTTTTTTGGGGGGGTGTGAAAAATGTTAAATTGTTAAATGTTAAAACTGCAAATGCTTAACAAAACAAGTCTAAAGAACAGCAATATTATAATATATATATTATAATATTGAAATTTTACTCTACTATTTTTATTCCTTATTTTTGCACATCTCTCCTAAGTAGACAAATTCTACTTTTAACAATTTAACAATTTAACAAACAGGCAAAAATTAACTTTTAACATTTAACATTTAACAAATTTGTAATTGTTTGCCGAACTGTCGTTCCTCAAAATCCTAAAATATTATTAAATATTTTGCCGTTTCAAATAGTTTTCTTACTTTTGCAGTGGAAAGTGCAAAGCGCGCGTTTCCGCAGAGAACTTGATATAAGCAAAAACAAAACATATGGCAAATAACTCGTTCAACAAGAGTCGTCGCGACTTCTTGAAGAAGTTTGGTTTCGGTGGTGCATCAATGTTCGGATTGATGGCACTCGAACCATTCCAGGCTGTAGCAAAGTCGAAGCAAGACGACACAGCAAAGGGTGGGGCAGAAGACAACAAGATGACCTATCGTGTGAACCGTCATAGTAATGACACATGTTCACTCCTGGGTTACGGAATGATGCGTCTCCCTCAGAAAGACAGACAGATTGATCAAGATGAAGTAAACCGTGAAGTTGATTATGCCATCGCTCACGGAATCAACTACTTCGATACAGCACCAATATACTGTGGAGGTAAGTCGGAAGAGGCTGTAGGTAAGGCCCTCAGTCGTCATCCTCGCAGTTCGTATCTGGTGGCAACAAAACTATCGAACTTCAATCCAAACCAATGGACACTGGAGGAAGCTCAGAAGATGTTCAACCATTCGCTCGAGGCACTTCAGGTTGATTATATCGACTACTATCTTCTCCACAGTGTTGGTGGTAGTGGTCCAGAGGAGTTTGAGAAGCGTTTCATTGATAATGGTATCTTGGAATGGCTGCAAGGTCAGAAGAAAGCCGGTAAGATTCGCAACCTTGGATTCTCGTTCCACGGTTCTATTGATACCTTCGACTATTGTGTTGACGGTCAGGATGAGTTCGAATGGGATTTCGTTCAGATACAGATGAACTATGTCGACTGGCGTCATGCAGACACAAAACGAGGCAACACCGACGCAGAATACCTTTACAACAAATTGGAGAAAGCCGGTTTGCAGGCTGTGGTAATGGAGCCGCTCCTCGGCGGTCGTCTGGCGAAGGTTCCTGCAGATGTGGAGAATGAGATGAAAGCCGCTCGTCCTGACGATACCCCAGCACGATGGGCATTCCGTTGGGTAGGTTCAAAACCAAATATTCTTACAGTACTCTCGGGAATGACCACAATGGAAGTTCTTCAGGAGAATGTGGCAACAATGTCACCAATCGACCCATGCTCCGACAAGGAAAACGAGATGATGGAGAAGATTGCAGATACTATGAACGGCGTACCGGTTATTCCATGTACCGATTGTAAGTATTGCATGCCTTGTCCGTTTGGTGTTGATATCCCAGGCAACTTTGCCCTCTACAACAAGGCAGTGAACGACAAAGTTCTTCCTTTGCCAGAGAAGACTGCCGCTGACTATCAGGAGCGAGTTGAGAAGGTGGCACAGATGTTCAAGGACGGTCTTGTGAAGAAGCAGTGGGCAACGAAGTGTGCCGACTGTGAGGCTTGTCTGCCAAAGTGCCCTCAGCACATCCGAATCCCAAATCAGTTGGGTAGAATAACAGAGATTTTGCAGAAGAGATAAAAACGCTCCCAAGATAATGTGGGGGATATAATATTGAGAAAGAAAGATGAAAAAGATTTTTATAATGACCTGTGCCCTTGCCTTCACCCTGATGAGTTTCGTTCAGGACGAGCCAATCAGCAAGGAAGACGGTATGACAGTAGTCAACACTACGACAATTTGCAAGAACGAGAAGGGCTATATTGACAATACGCCTGTTAAGATTTTCATCCAGAACGGTAAGATTGTCAAGGTGAAACCACTCCGTACAAAGGAGACACCAAAGTACTATGCCCTTGTCAAGAAGGCTATGCTCTCGAAGTGGGAGGGAATGACCACAAAGAAAGCCGAGAAGACAGCTGTTGATGGCGTTACTGGTGCTACGATGTCGAGCAAGTGTCTGCTCAAGAATGTGCAGGAAGGTTGCAAGTACTACAACAAACACAAATAGAACATTAGTTCTACATTTTGTAAACAAAAGATTTGTTTTCACTACTAAGGGTAATTAGGGATGGCCGATTGGTCATCCCATTTTTTTTATGACCCTTTGTGTTATTTTTAACACAAAATATTTGTTTTTGTGAAAGATATTTCGTATCTTTGCATATTATAAGAAACAAGGCTTCTCGGCCAACAAAAACAAGAAAAATGAAAAAAGTTATCGCTATATTAATCCTCTCGGTGCTTCTGCCAATGACGGTAGCAGCCGATACTTATTCGTCGCTCTGGAAAAAGGTGAATGCAGCCGATGAGAAGGATTTGCCAAAGGATAAGATTACGGCATTGCAGAGCATTTGCGAGAAGGCGCTCGCCGATCGCGAATGGGGACAGCTCATCAAGGCAGAGATGAATATCATCACTACTCAAGCCTCGGTGACGCCAGATTCGCTCATGCCAATGATTCGCGATTTTGAGCATAAGGCAGTTGCTGCCAAGAAGGTCAGTCCTGCACTCGCTTCAATCTACAACACCTGTCTGGGTCGTATCTACAAGGACCAGTGGTTGACTGGTTCGATGCGTGCTGATTCGGCAAAGATGGTAGGCGAGAGCTATTACGACAAGGCGCTTGAGAATATCGATGCACTTGCAAAGGCTAAGGCCGACGACTACGAACCATTGCTCGTTGAGGGCGATGCTTCGATTGCGTTCAACAACGATTTGCTCCATGTCATTTGCTTTGAGACTGAGCGATATACAGTGGCTCACGATTGGTATAAGGCGCAAGGCAATCGTCCCGCAGCATGTCTGTCGATGTACTATCAGATTCAGAAGGAACGCTTTGAGGATGTACGCGAGGTTCGTAAGTCGAAGTATAAGGCACGCCTCGATTCGCTCATCAATGAATATAGTGATATCCCAGAGGCTGGTGAGGTGGCAATTGAGCGATTCAACTTCATGAACCAGGCTACAGATGCTTCGGCACAGGAGAAGATAGAGTATATCGACTATGCCCTCCGCAAGTGGCCTACATGGTCGCGCATGGTGGTGCTCCGCAACGCCCGTTCGCATATCACCCTTCCTTCGTTCCACGCCCTTCTGCCAGAGACAACAGTCATCCCTGACAAGGAGATACCGGTGTATATCACTTCGTTGGTGAATCTGCAGAAGTTGCATGTGACCGTCACAAAACTCAAGATGAACGGAGCGGATGACTACAATCCTAACTACGAGGAAGACATGAAACTGATTCGCTCGTTGAAGGAAGAAACGCCAATCTTTGAGGATGAACACGAATACTACGGTCTGCCAGACTATAAGGAGATTCGCGACACACTGGCAATCAGTCCATTGCCACTCGGTGTCTATCTCGTTGAGTTCACCACGAACAATAGTCAGGTGCCAGTTGAACGAACACTCCTTCGTGTGACAAACCTCCGTTTGCTCGACATGGATATGCCAAACAAGCAGATTCGCCTCATTGCTGTAAATGCCACCGACGGAAAGCCAGTTGCCGGAGCAAAGATAACGATGAAGTTCCGCGAGTGGAAGAACCGTAAATACGAGGAAGGTGAGGAAGTGCTGACAACGGAGAAGAACGGTGAGGTGACATTCTCATCTACAATCCGCCCTTATCAGTATCGTGTCACAACTCATGATGACAATGCGATGAAGTGGACCAGCATCAGTTCTTCGTGGGCAGAACCAGCAAAAGAACGTGAGAGCAAGTCGACACATGGCGTCATCTATACCGACCGTGCCATCTATCGCCCTGGTCAGAAGGTGCATGCTTCAATTGTTGTCTTCGATAACGAGATATACAAGAACCGCAACAAGGCCAAGGAAGGCGTTGAGGTGGAGTTTGAAGTGGAAGACTCTGAATGGAATACTGTTTGCGAAAAGACAGCAAAGACCGACCAGTGGGGTGTGGCTACAATAGAATTTGAACTACCAAAGACAGTAGGTCGAACGGGTCGTTTCCATATCAACGCAGATTGGGATGACAATGATGTTACAAAGGATATCCGCGTAGAGGAGTACAAACGCCCTACATTCATCGTTGATATTGACGACTATAAGGAAGCCTATAAGGATGGTGACACCATTACTGTTGTTGGTCATGCAAAGACCTATGCCGGCGTTCCTGTTCAGGGAGCGAAGGTTAGTTACAATTCTTCCGCTTCGGTTGCTTCTTGGTGGAGAATCTTCAACGAATCGGCATCGGGTAATAGTGGCGACTACAATGGTGAGGCAACAACAAAGGCCGACGGTTCGTTCGAGATGCGAGTGCCAATACAAAAGCCAGCAGGCGACAACCCACGCTACCGTTGTTTCTACTCTGTTGATGTGAATGCCACAGTGACTTCGCTCTCGGGTGAGACACGCTATGGTTCTCTCTCATTGCCATTGAGCGACAAACCAACAGCACTCATCATCTCCGGACTGCCAGAGAAGGTTTGTCTTGAGCAGCTTCCAGAAGTGACTCTGCGCTATTTGAACAATTCCGGAGAATCAATTGCCGGCGAAGTAAACTACGACATTGACGGCAAGAATCGCGTTACTGTTGCTGCCAACGAAAAGACAAAGATTGACTTCGCGTCTGTTGCCGAGGGCGAGCATACATTCAACCTCTATTGCAATGGCGATTCGGTTAGTAAGAAGTTTGTCCTGTTCTCGCTTGATGACAAGGCACCTGTGATTGAGACCAACGATTGGTTCTACGATACTGTTGGTAAATATAGCGGTTCGATGAACTTCAAGAAGGATGAACCTGTACGAATGCAGATTGGTACTTCGCGTCAGGACCAGACCATCTATTATGCTATTGTCACTGGAGAGAAAGTCATTGAGGAAGGTTCGTTTGTACTGAGCAACGCCAACATGAACCGTGCCTTCACATATAAGGAAGAGTGGGGCGATGGCATTGCAGTGCGTTACTCGTGGGTTCGCGATGGAATGATGTACACACATGCTCAGCGACTCCACAAACCAGAACCAGACCACTCGTTGAAACTCGAATGGGCTACCTTCCGCGATAAACTCCAGCCTGGACAGAAGGAAGAGTGGACAGTCAGCGTGAAGAATCCTGACGGTACTCCAGCCAAGGCTCACATGATAGCATCTATCTATGACAAGTCGCTCGATGTGCTGGCACCAAACAACTGGAACCTGTACCTGCCTGCTTATCAGTTCACTCCATCAATAAACTCATCGCAGCGTAATATCAATACAAGTGTTTCGCTCTATGGCGAGCAACTCTATCGCGATCAGAACGAGCCAAGTCTCGACTTCTATCGCTTAGACATGCCAGACTTCGATTATTACACAACGCTCGCAAATATAAACTTCGCCAACAGCACTGGCAGAAAGAGAATACGCGGTAAGGCGAATGTGATGATGGCAAAGGCCGCGGCTCCACGAGCAATGGCTGACGGTTCGATAAATCTCGGTACAACGGTTCTTGAGGACGACGAATCTGCTTTGGATGAAGTGGTCGTTGTGGGATATGGTACCCAGAAGAAGGCATCGATGACAGCCTCTGTTGTTGAAGGAGTTGTTCCTGGTGTCGCAGTTTCAGAAGAAACAGATGATGATATCGACATGGACATCGCAGTTCGTGAGAACCTCAACGAGACTGCTACATACCAGTCGGAACTCGTGACCGACAAGAACGGAAATGTATCAATTAAGTTTACACTCCCTGAGTCGCTGACGACATGGCGTTTCCTCGGTCTTGCTCATGACAAGGAGATGAACAACGGTCAGATTAAGGGTGAGGCAATAGCGCAGAAGCAACTCATGGTTCAGCCAAACATGCCTCGATTCATTCGCGAGGGCGACAAGGGCGAACTCGTCTCGACAATCACCAATACTACCGACAATGCTATCAGCGGTACTGCATTTATGACAGTTCGCAATGCTGCTACTGACAAGGTTGTTTATTCGCAGAAGTCTCCTTTCAATGTTGCTGCCAACCAGACAACAAATGCAACATTCGCACTTCCAGAAAACCTCACCGCCGATATGTATGTAGTGAAGGTTGTGGCTCAGTCGAAGTCGTTCTCTGATGGCGAGCAGCAGTATATGCCTGTTCTCTCGGAGAAGGAACTCATCACTACCACTCGTGCCATCACTCAGGTGCGTCCTGGACAGAAGGTCGTTGACTTGAACAAACTGTTCGGTAAGGGAACTTCCGACGAGAGCGTTACTGTTGAATATACCAACAACCCTGCATGGCTCATGATTGATGCTCTGCCTGCTGCTATTCAGGAGTGCAAGGACAAGCAGAACTCTGTTTCGCTGTCAACTGCCCTCTATGCAGCAACCCTCTCGCAGGCTATAAAGAATATGGTGAAGGATGTCGATCTTGATGCTGACAGTCTTGCTGCAACAATAACAGAACTCCACACCGGACTGAAGACTCTCCAGAACGAGGATGGTAGTTTCTCTTGGTGGCCTTGCATGCCAGGTAGTGTGTATATCACTTCTTCGGTTGCTCGCAACCTCGTGCGCCTCGACCATCTGCTCGGTGCTCAGAGCGAAAATGCAGAACTCATCAACAAGGCAATGAACTACCTTGCTACCTATGTTGCCAAGGAGGTTGTTGAGTTGAAGAAATACGACAAGAAGACCGCTAAGCACTTGATGCCTTCGGAGATGGCAATGGATTATCTCTATCTGCAGGCTTTGCGTGGTGCTACTCTCAACAAATCACAGCGCGAGAATGTAGTCTATCTGATGTCGCTCCTTGAGAATCACTCAAAGGAACTGACCATTTATGGCAAGTCAAACCTTGCTGTTGCCTTTGCCCTCATGAAGGATGGTGGTGACAAGAAGAAGGCACAGGAACTAATGGAGAGTGCTGTTCAGTATTCTGTTGCTACAGAAGAGATGGGCCGTTATTTCGATACTCCAAAGGCTCACTACTCTTGGCGTAGTTACAAGATTCCTACAGAGACTGCTGCCATTGAGGCCCTGCTTGCTGTTCGTCCTGATGATGCCATCACAGTGGCAGAGATGCGCCAGTGGCTCCTCAATGAGAAGCGCACTCAGCAGTGGGATACTCCAATCAACACCACTTCGGCTATCTATGCGTTCCTGAACGGAAACCTTGAATCGCTGAATGATGTCAGCGAACCTGCAAAGATCTCGCTTGATAACAAGACCTTCACCACCTCTGGTGAGAAGAAGGGTTACTTCAAGACTACCGAGAAGGGACACTTCAATACTCTCACCATCGACAAGACCGCAACAGGCATGTCGTGGGGTGCAGTCTTCACTCTGGCAATGCAGAAGGTTAGCGATGTGGAGATGGTTGATGACAATCAGTTGAAGGTGACTCGCGAGATTCTTGATGACAACGGCAAATCTGCTACTGACATGAAGATTGGCGATAAGGTTACTGTCCGCATCACAATCACTGCCGGTCGCGACTACGACTTCGTTGAGGTTGTTGACAATCGTGCTGCTTGCCTTGAACCTGTAAATCAGATTTCAGGTTATCACTGGGGCTATTATTCTGCCCCTGGCGACAATAAGACATCGTACTATTTCAACTTGCTCTCGAAGGGTAAGCATACCATCGAAACAGAATATTTCGTCGACCGTGCAGGTTCTTACCAGAGTGGACTCATCACTGCCACTTGCTCTTATGCGCCAGAGTTCTCTGCCCGCGACAAAGCTATAACACTGAATACAAAATAACTTATGAAAAAAATACTTCCTCTCGTAGCCTTTGCCTTCATGGCAACAGGTGCTAATGCTCAAAAGATAAAAGCCACATCAAGTGTTGTTGATATGGGACAGGTTCAGTTCTATACTCCAACAAGCGGTGTCTTTGAATTGAAGAACGAAGGTAACAAGCCTCTCCGCATCTCGCAGGTAGAAACCGGTTGTGGCTGTACTGTTGCCACTTATCCAACCAATGCCATTGGTGGTGGTGAGAGTTTTACCATCAAGGTGACATACGATGCTCGTATGATGGGACATTTCGACCGTATCATTGAAGTGCATAGTAATGGTTCAAAGAAACCGCTGCGCCTTGACTTGAAGGGTGTTGTTGTGGAGGAGGTAACCGACTTCAAGGGCGACTTCCCATTCCAGTTGGGTAACCTTACTGCCGATTGCAACACTATCGAGTTTGAGGATGTGCGTCTTGGTGAGGTGTTCCAGCAGAAGTTCCATATCTATAACCCTACAGGTAAGACTGTTCAGCCACAGATTCTCCATCTGCCAAACTATCTCAAGGCTGATATCTCACCTTCGAGCGTGGCTCCAAATCGCTCTGCTGAGGTTACCTTGACAATGGATTCGCGTTTCATGCGTGACTATGGTCTTACACAGACTCAGATTTATCTTGCTGCTAATCCGGGCGAAAAGGTTGCCCGTAACAAGGAGATTGATGTGTCGCTTGTTCTCCTTCCTGCTATCCAGGAGATGACTCTCTCACAGCGCGAGAATGCGCCAAAGCTCCAGATTTCGGAAACTCATCTCGACCTTCCATCAACTGATGGCAAGAAGAAGTCGGCTACAATAGAGATTACAAACATTGGTCGTTCGCGTCTTGATATCCAGAATATCCAGCTCTACACAACAGGTCTTGAGATTCAGCTCAACAAGCGTTCTCTTGCTGCCGGCGAGACTGCTAAACTGAAGGTTACAACAGTTCCAAAGCAGCTCAATAACCTCAAGACAACTCCTCGTGTGTTGATGATTACCAATGATCCTGACCTGCCAAAGGTTGAGATTGCTGTCAATGTGAAATAATCCATCAAGATGAAGATTGAGATTGACGAAGGTTCTGGTTTCTGTTTTGGAGTGACTACTGCCATACGCAAGGCTGAGGAGGAACTCCAAAACGGTTGTACGCTCTATTGCCTTGGCGATATTGTGCACAATGGAGTAGAGGTGGACCGACTGACCGAACAAGGACTTGTCACCATCGACCATACAGAGATGGCCGAACTCCATGATGCCAAGGTGCTGCTTCGTGCTCATGGTGAACCACCTCAGACTTACGAGATGGCCCGAAACAATAACATCGATATTATTGATGCTACTTGCCCTGTAGTGCTTGCCTTGCAACGAAGAATAAAGAAGCAGTTTGATGCCAATCCTGATGCGCAGATTGTCATCTTCGGCAAGAAAGGTCATGCCGAGGTTCTTGGTCTTGTCGGCCAGACCAACCAGAAGGCTATCGTCATTGAGAAGTTTGAGGAGGTTGATAAACTCGACTTCTCACGCGATATCTATCTTTATTCCCAGACGACCAAGTCGCTCGATGAGTTCCATCGTATCATTGACTATTGTCATGAGCATATATCGCCAGAGGCTTCGTTCAAGAGTTTCGATACTATCTGCCGTCAGGTTGCAAATCGCATTGGTAACATCAAGGCTTTTGCCGCTCAGCACGACCTTATCCTTTTCGTTAGCGGTCACAAGTCTTCTAACGGTAAGGTGCTTTTCAATCAATGCCTTTCTGTAAATAAAAACAGCCACCTCATTGAGAGTGCGGCTGAAATTGATATGTCGTGGCTCGACGGTGTCGAAACCGTTGGAATCTGCGGAGCGACAAGTACTCCAAAATGGCTTATGGAGGAAGTGGCGAAATTTATCACCACTTAACCTTCAATCACTTCCTGTGCCTTTTCAAGCAACCAGATGTTCTGTTCCTCGATAGTCATATTGCTATTGTCGAGCAACAATGCGTCTTCTGCCTGGCGGAGAGGACTTACCTCACGGTGTGAGTCGATATAGTCGCGCTCCTGAACATTCTTCAGAATCTCCTCGAAATCGGCTTCCTCGCCTTTGCCAATGAGTTCGTCATAACGACGCTTTGCGCGAACCTCGGCAGATGCAGTGACGAAGATTTTCAGTTCGGCATCAGGGAACACCGTTGTACCGATATCACGACCGTCCATCACGATACCCTTGTCCTGACCCATACGACGCTGCTGGTCAACCATTGCCTCGCGTACATAAGGGATAGCGGCGATAGGACTAACATGATTAGACACCTCCATAAGACGGATTTCCTTCTCCACATTCTCTCCGTTCAGGTAGGCATCTGCCTTACCTGTCTCTGGATTAAACTGGAAACTGATTTCAATCTCGCCCATCATTGTCTCGAGCTTCTCTGTGTTCACTGACCCGTCTTCGTTGAAGCACTCGTTTCTCAGTGCAAACAATGTGACGCAACGATACATTGCACCAGTGTCAACATACACATAACCCAACTTGCTGGCAAGGGCCTTTGCCATGGTACTCTTTCCACATGAAGAGTGACCATCAATAGCTATCGTAATCTTCTTCATAATCATTATTTAGTCACCGTTCTCTTCCATTTATGGAAGAGCCTAAACTACAGCGAATAGGCGAGGTTTATCATCAGCGAACTGCTTGCCACATGATACTTTCCCCAAGCCAGATTAACCTTGAAACGCTCCAGATTCAAACCTGCTCCAACCGATAATCCAGCTCCGTGTGAACTCTCGTTATCACCAGTTCCAATGCTCATCTCTGATGCACGGCGGAAATTGTATCCCATTCCTACCCAGATGCTTTTCGACAGAATCAAATCAGCACCAATGACAATGTGATTCTTGAACTTCACATTCCAATGGTTCAAATCTACCAATGTAGCATTGAGGCGGAGTGGGGTATGAACAAGGCGTTTGCTTACACCCAACTGCACATCAATAGGCATTGGCTCATAGTCGTCCTCGTAGGCCTTAATCTGTCCACCGAGGTTCTTCGCAACAGCCGAGATTGAAAGTTCAGACTCATCATTGAAATAATTCACTCCAAGGTCAACTCCAACGCCCAATGAGTTGTAATTGCCGATATACGAAGTGATGAACTTTGCCGCGATACCTGCCGAAATCTTGTCCGTCAACAAATATGAGAAATATCCCGCCAACGAGATGTCTTTTGCCTTGAAGTCGCCAGTCTGGATTCCCTCAGCGTTCATCTCCTTCATTGTGCCGTAGTCGATATATTGGGCAGAAGCTCCGACCGAACCGCGTTCAAGCACATCCATATTATATGATGCACTCAGCGTATTCACGCCTTGCATGTAGTTCATGTAGTTCAACCCGATTGTCTTGTCCGAAACATTGCAAAGCAATGCAGGATTGGAGAATATTAATGAAGCGTCGTTCTCCACAAGGGAGATGTTTTCTCCACCCAATGCCGCTGAGTGCGCGCTCACTGGGATGCGAAGGAAATTATACTCCGTCTGACTTTCCTGAGCCACCGAAAAAGTGGCCGAAATAAGCAAGAGAAGTGTAAAAACGACTTTTTTCATCTAATATATTCTAATTTATCGGCAAAGATACGCATTTTTTCAAAAAGTAATGTTACTTTTGCGTAAGATTTCTGCAAGCTTCGCCGATTTCATCAATTATTGATATGGTAACTATACCTTATTTATATATAATGAATTAACGAAGAACACCGGAAAATATTGTGCGGAAAAGCATAAAATATGTTATTCCGTGCTTCAGTATAAACAAAATCAAGTGGAAATAAAAAAGACCGATAAAGCAAATCTCGAACTGCGACGCAAGGAGATGTTCCTTGTGGCGTTGGTTCTTATCTTGTCCTCTGTCTATATGGCTTTGGGATGGGATACGACTATCTCGCAGGATAAATACAACGAGATGGTAGACGAGGCTTTTGAGGAGATTGATTTCGACAAACTGAAGCGCAATAACGATATGGTGGCTGCTATTTCCGAGACAGAGGAACCTGCTGAGCAGACAAAGATCAAACCTGCCGAAACACTTATTGCCCAACCACAGCAAGAGGCTACTACATCGAAACTCCTTGTTGGCGATGGCGAGACTGATATCCCAGAGGCAAAGGTAGAGGAGGTGAAACCGCAGGTTCTTGAAAATCCCGACGATAAAGATTTGCCTGAGGGCTTTCATGTCGTTGAGCAACTGCCTGAATTCCCCGGTGGTGCTTCTGCTTTCATGAAATGGATAACAGCCAATGTTAAGTATCCATCGTATGCGGAGAAAAATAAGATTGAGGGAAAGGTAGTAGTGAGTTTCATTGTCGATACAGAAGGTAATGTAACGAAACTGAAGATAGAAAAATCTCCTAATACCCAACTCTCCAACGAGGTGATGCGTGCCATGCGTACAATGCCAAAGTGGAAACCGGGCATACAGAATGGTAAGATTTGCTCAACAATGATTGCAGTGCCAATAAACTTTGACCTGTAGTTGCCTTCCCTCTTCTTTGGTGATATTAATCATTAATAAAATTAATGTAATTCGCGAAATTCGTTGTTAAAAATAACTTGATATATATGAAGACAATCATCGAAATCCAGAACCTCGTGAATGATTTCATCGCTCATCTCCCTTACGAGCGTCAGCCTCATTCGCTCTACGAACCTGTGGAATATGTCCTCTCTGCTGGTGGCAAGCGCATTCGTCCTGTATTGATGCTCCTTGCCTACAACCTCTTCAAGGAAGACCCTGAGTCTATCCTTATGACGGCAAGCGGTCTTGAGACATACCACAACTATACTCTTCTCCATGACGACCTCATGGATAAGGCTGATGTGCGTCGTGGTCGCCCAACGGTTCATAAGAAATGGGATGATAATACGGCTATTCTCTCCGGTGATTCAATGCTTGTCCTTGCCTACGAGCGTGTGGCACAGTGCGAAAACGACAAACTGCGTGATGTCCTTTCGTGTTTCACCGAGACAGCACTTCAGATTGGTGAGGGACAGCAGTATGACATGGAGTTTGAGACTCGCGATGATGTTCGTGAGGAGGAATATATTGAGATGATTCGTCTGAAGACAAGTGTTCTCTTGGCTTGTGCCCTCAAGATTGGTGCAATCCTTGCTGGCGCTTCAAATGAAGACCAGGAGAATCTCTATCATTTCGGCGAGTGCATAGGTCTTGCTTTCCAGTTGCAGGACGATTTCCTTGATGTCTATGGCGACGAGAAGGTGTTCGGCAAGGCTATTGGTGGTGACATCTGCAACAACAAGAAGACATATATGCTCATCAATGCTCTTCTCAAGGCAGAGGGTGAGGATAAGGCGGCTCTTGAGAAATGGATTTCTGCAGAACAGTTCGACCGTACAGAGAAAGTTTCTGCTGTCACTGACATCTATAACCGTTTGGGCATTGATGCTCTTGCCAAGGCAAAGATGGAGGAGTATTATCAGAAGGCTGAGGGTTATCTTGATGCCGTGTCTGTTGCTGCTGATCGTAAGGCAGAACTCCATCAGTATGCTCTCAATATGATGCACCGCGAGAAGTAATATGATCGATACTCACACTCATCTTGATGGGGAGGAATTCTACGAGGATCTTCCTGATGTAATTGCTCGTGCCAAAGAGGCGGGAGTAGAGAAAGTATTCCTTCCCGCAATCGACCTAAAGTCTTGTCATTCAGTACTTAAAGTTGCCCGTGAATATCCGGGTTATGCCTATCCGATGCTTGGCCTTCATCCTGAAGAAGTGCGCGAGGATTACAAGGATCAACTTGCCGAAATTCGCAAGCTTATCGATGAGCATTTACTTACTCCCTCGCCTTTAGGAGAGGGTCGGGGTGAGGCTTCTTCTTTTGAGGGCCGGGGTGGGGCTCTTATCGGTGAAGTGGGCCTTGATTATTATTGGTCGCGCGAATTCGAAAAGGAGCAACTCGATGCCTTCCGCATTCAGATGGAGTGGAGCATAGAGACACGACTGCCATTGATGATTCACTGTCGTAAGGGGCAGAATGAAATGGTAAACCTGATGAAACCGCATATCAACGAACTCCCTGGTGGTGTGTTCCATTGTTTTACGGGCAATGAGAAAGAAGCGGAGCAACTTCTTCAGTTTCCTAATTTCGTACTTGGCATTGGTGGTGTTCTCACATTCAAGAAGAGTCCTCTGCCACAGGTTCTCCCTGCTGTTGTACCACTTGAACGCATTGTTCTCGAGACAGATTCTCCTTATATGGCTCCTGTTCCACATCGTGGAAAACGCAACGAGAGTGCCTATGTCAAGGAGGTGCTTCTGAAACTGGCAGATGCATACGGTCGTTCTCCAGAAGAAGTTGAACGAATCACCAATGCTAATGTTGAACGTGTATTCTTTGGCAAATAAAAAAAATATAACTATCATATAATGAAAAAACTTTTACTTGTATTTTGCATTCTCCTTTCTGGAAATGCTTTTGCTCAGAGCGAGGGTACTGTAATTCAGCCTGATTTCTCTGACTCTGCAAACGACTATCTCTATGGTGCTACAGCCTATGGCGTTTCTGCCAATGGCGAGTATGTCGTGGGTTATGGCGATGAGTTCACAATGTCGTCATTCGTGTGGAATCGTACTTCAAACGCCTTCCAGTGCATCACTGGTGCTCCATATCACACTTCCGAGCGTGACCGCTCTGAGTGCTATGCCGTTAGCAATAGTGGTATTGTTGTTGGTGGAGTAGAGACAAAGAAGGGCTATCTCTCGCCGGGCTACTGGAAAGATGGCGTGTGGACTATCCTCGATGAGAATCAGGGACAGGTTTCTATGGCTACTGCCATTTCACCTGATAGCCGCATCATCACTGGTCAGGTAATGCGTACTGTTGAGAAGACTTACTACAACTTCAATTACGAAACCAACGAGTACGATTATTCAAATCCTCAGAAGAAGTCTGTCAAAGTTTATGTACCTGTTCAGTGGGTTGATGATGTTCTTCAGGATGTGAATCTTCCTTCGTGGTATCCTGACCCTGACAAGGTGGGTACTGGCATATATTGTTTCCATGCCTCTGACAATGGTAAGGCACTGGCTCTCAACTACGAACACCCTTCTGGTTCGCGTGCTCCTGCAGCTGTCATCAACGGAAAATTGAAGTTCTTCTATGGCGAGCAGGACATTGATGTCAACGAGGACACATATTTCTTCTTTGGCGAGACAACCAATGTCAGTCGTAATGGAAAATTCTTCTGCGGCTACTTTGCCGAGGACGGAATGACTACTGTAGGTTTTGTCTATGATGTTGAAAACGACGAACTGACAGAGGTTGACGGCCTTCCTTCTGTTGTCCTCAACGATGGAACCTACTATACTGCAAATGCAAATAATGGTCAGGGCGTTATGGGCATGTCGGCTGATGGTACTGTCACTTGTGGCTATTTGTCCGAATATACCGAACTGGGATTGATTCCTTATCCAGTAATCTACATCACCGAACCAACCCCTGATCCTCAGGCTACATTTGTGCCTAAGTCTATCACTCCAGAGGAGGGCTCTACTGTCGACGAACTGAAGAAGTTCTATATCAACTGCAGTGAAGCTGCCGATTACAACTACGACAACAGGGCAGAACTGCTCGATTCCAACGGACTACTTGTCACAAAGGGTAAGTTTGGCTTTGGCGATGACGACATGACAATCATGGTGACTCTCACCGAGAGTGTTATAAAGAAGGGCGACTATACCCTCGTCATCCCTTATAACTCTATTGGCGATGCTGAGTGGACAGAAGGCTACAACCAACCGGGCACTGGTCATTACAATGCCGAACTGCGTTATGCTTTCACCGTTTCCGGCCGAATGGGTTTGTCGCCTGTTGCAATCTCTCCTGAGGAGGGCGCGTCTCTGTCGCTTGATGGTGGCAACATCTTCCGCCTCACATTCGATGCTCCTGTGAAGGTTGATGCAGAAAAGAAACCAGCACTAAAACTCAGTGCTTATGGTTCGGGCCTTGAGGGTACAATTGCTGTTGACGCTGATAATGAGAAGGTTGTGGTAATCGAAATTGACGACAATCTCAGTGCCAACAAGTCATATACTCTGAGCATTCCTGCTGGGGCTATCTCTACAGTCGATGATTCTTCAACAAACAGCGTTCTGTCGTTCTCTTACAAGACTGATGCTGTCGAGGCTGTATATGACATCACCTTCGACTATCTTACTCCTGCCGACGGAATTGTTGCCGAGGGCGAGAGCCTTGAGACATTCTATCTCAATGCCTCACAGGATTGGTACGACAAGAAGGGCGTTGCAACGGATGTGAAGTTCTATAAGCATGGTACTACCGAGGAGGTGGAGGCTCTGAAGAAAGTAACCTATACCACTGCCGACTATCGTCAGGTGAAGGTTCAGCTTGCCAATGCTGTCTCTGCTACTGGTGCCTACGACCTCTACATTCCAAAGGGCTATCTTGGCGATCAGTATTACATCTCTGGCATTGGTGGTCATGCTAATCAGGAGCAGACTCTCGTGTTCTACATTGGCGATCCATCTGGCATTGACGCTCTCCTTGCTGAATCTGCCGGCAATGTCAATGTCTACGACCTCAACGGCCGCCTTGTTCTCCGTTCTGCAACATCATCGGCATTGCAGTCACTCCCTCGCGGAATCTACTGCGTCGGAAACAAGAAATTCTTTGTAAAGTAATGCCTTTTCCTTAAAGGTAATTGTTATATGCGGTGGGGCAATGCCTCGCCGCTTTTTTTATGGCAGTGTGTACTTTTTCCGTTTTATATTTTGTAGGTTTATTATTTTTTATTACTTTTGCACAAAAGTATAACATTTGTAATTGCACGAATTAATATGAATTTTAAGAAAACACTTTTGGCAGTAGGCCTCTTCTTGGCTTCTACTGCAGCTTTTGCTCAGGAGGAAAATACCTCTGCTCCTTATTGGTTCACTGGTGTTCAGGGTGGCGTTCAGGTTTACCCTCTCAACGGTTCTTTGAAGGACCTTTGGACCCCTCATTATGGTATTCATGTAGGTCGTCAGGTTTCTGATGTCTTCGGTATGCGCCTTCAGGCTCTCGGCTATGAGTCAAAGGGTCTTTTCGAGGATAATTCAATTCTCGGCGAACCAGGCACATACACAAAATACAAGGTATGGTCGGCTAAATGGGATGTTCTCCTGAATGTCACACAGATACTCTTCCCTCACCGCACAAACAAGAGCTTCAACTGGAATGTGTTCCTTGGTGCTGGTGCTACTGGTGCTTTCGACACTCCAGAGTATAGCGACAAGGTGGCTCTCTATCCTGGCGTAGGCACACAGGTTGAGTATCTCTTCACAAAGAACTTCGGCATCAACCTTGAGGTTCAGGCAAATCATAAGGCAATGACTCTCAACAGCCTCGATCGTGGTAATCAGTGGCAGGGTGTCGCATTCCTTGGTTTGACTTGCCATTTCGGTCACGCGAAGGCTAAGAAGGCTGAGCCAGTTGTCGTTGAACCTGTTTATGCTACACGCGTTGATACTGTTTGGTACAATGATACAGAGTACAAGACAAGAACCGTTACACAGGAGTTCTCTTGCGACGACCACTTCCAGATTGCAAAGTCTGAACCAGTCAGCGAGAGTGTTGTGACAAAGGTTACCGACTTCGTAAAGCAGTATAAGAATGTAGCAGTCTCTGTTACTGGTTATGCTGATAAGGGTACAGGTACTGCCGAGATCAACCAGAAGTTGTCTCAGCAGCGTGCAGAGGCTGTTGCCGATGCTCTCAAGGCTGCTGGTGTTTCTGCTGATATCATCACTGTCGATTGGAAGGGCGACACTGTTCAGCCATTTGCCGATAACGATGCCAACCGTGCTGCTATCGTCAAACTCACAGGCGAGACAGAAGAGAAGTATCCTGTTGAAATCAAGAAGTACCGCACCGAGCAGGTACGCTATCAGGTTCAGTAATTATTCCGTTCCTACATAATAAAAAGCGAGTAGGTAATACCTGCTCGCTTCTTTTATTTAGCAGTGATCCTCGCAATCGCAAAAAATTTAAATCCGGAATATCCTGAATATCCTGAAAAAATAATTAATGAAAAATTAATGGGCAATTAATGGGAATTAATGTTTAAAAAGAAAAACATATTTTACACCCAGAATATTATCAATCTTAAAAACAATTCTCTATGAAGAAACTCTACACATTCGCTTTCGCCCTCGTGGCAACATTTCTTTTCATCGGTAATGCACAGGCTCAAACCGAGAAATTCGTAAAAGTAAAAGAGGCTCCGACCGACTGGTCGGGCACCTACCTCATTGTCTATGAGGACGACGACAACAACCAGGCTCTTGTCATGAATGGCGCACTCGACGATCTTGATGTTGCCAACAACTTCATTACCGCCCCAAATGGCTATCAGACCATCAATGGCGAGGATGTTCGTGTTGTTGAGGCAACCGACGACACCAAGGCTGCTACCTTCACCATCTCTGTTTCCGAAACAGAAGGTTGCTACTACATCGTTTCTGCTTCAGGTTGTGGCATTGGCTACAACAAGTTCGACACCGACGAGGACGGCAATCCTATTGAGGAGGCAAACATGAGTTGCAAGAACGGCAAGAAATACGACAACACCATCGCTATGCAGGAAGGCAAGACAAATGTTGTCATCACTGCAAAGGTAGGCTACGAACTTCGTTATAATGCCGACTCTGGCAAGACTCGTTTCCGCTATTATGCACCTGGTAAGAAGAAGGCAATCAAACTCTATCGTCTTGAACTTGTCGATGCTGACGGCAACATCGTCTCTGGCATCAATGCAGTCAATGTCACTGCAAATGCCGTAAAGCATCTTGAGAATGGCAAGGTTGTCATTGAGCGTGGCAATCACAGCTTCACCGCTTCTGGTCAGCAGTTGAGATAATTCGTCCTTCGCATATAAAGAAGAGCAGGTTGTTAGCCTGCTCTTTTTTTTGTGGTAATAATATCCCCAATAATTTTTGGGTCGTCGCTCCGCTCCTCCGCTCGGCTTCGCCGCTTTCCCGAGAAAGAAAAACAGAGAACAACTAAAAACAATTTTAATCCTGAATATCCAGAATATCCTGAAAAATAATTAATGAATAATTAATGGCCAATTAATGGTAATTCGCTCGGCTCTGCCGCTTTCATAGCTTTAGCGGAGAAAGAATGTTCAAAAATAAATTCTGTTAATTCTGAAAATTCTTGTTGAAAAAAGGAAAAAATTCTGTCTAAATAATCATTCTTGTTGAGAACCTTTTTACAGTTCAAACTCTGCCTTGAACAAATCCTGCTCTTCAATGTCGATAAGCAACTTTCTGTTGGCGATATCCCAGATTGAAGAATGGGTTGTAAACCACCAAGTGCCTGTCTTGTCACAGTAACCGCGTGTACGCCAGTCGTATTCAGCGTGGTTCTTGTTATACAGACTCAGGAACTGCTCCCATGCAGCACCCTCACGACCTTCGCCCTTACGCCATTTCATCAACTGCTCTGCACCGCCTTCAATGTCGCCGCTCCATTCTGTCCAGAAGTAATCAGGAGTGTTGAAGTCATCGGCATACATACGGCTATAGAACAGTTTGTTGGCACATACCTTGAAGTCGTCAATGGTGTTGAGTTTCTTATATTCGTTCTTTATGACTTCCCAACGCTCGTATCCTGCACCATGGCTCTGAACCATCTGGCTTTCATTATACAGATAGTTTGAGAAGTTTGTCATGATATTACCAAAATCAGCACTGTCAGCAGAATCTGCATCTACGAATTCTGGTTTGCCATTGACAAACTCGCACACGAATGAACCCTCTGATGTGGCTATGAGCCAGTGTGTCTGGAAACCACCCTTGACAATCATTGGGAAATCCTTCCATGCTGTTCCTTTGATAATCTCTTTTGCATCTTCAAGCGATGTTGCCTTGTCGAGCACAATTCGAATCAGCATATTTACCATATACTGCTGTCCGTCCTTCTGGCCCTCTGGTCTGTAGTCAACACGACCCTCTGTTCCGTCAGTTGCCATCTGTCCGAAAGGCACAACATTAACGCCTGCATAGACACCTGCCGAATTCATACCGTCAAATACACCGAAAGCAAGTTCGTTTACGAGTTCCTTTGAGATAGAATCTGCCTTTGTGTCATGGCGCAGACCGTCTCTCATTCCGCAAACCTGCAATGAAGCCAAATGGTTCTCTGTAGAGTCAATCTTTACAATGGCTGTTCCCTGATCATACTGGAACCAGTCGAGGTTACGCAATACGAAGTTGCCACGACGCACCTCACTACAACCAAATGCCTGTGCAAACTGTTCGTTCTGTTCTATTGCGTCCTCAAGAGAATAGTCGTTGATGTGCAGATAGAAGAGGCCTTTTATACCCTCCACATTATCCTTTGCCTCCAACACCTCAATAGCATCAAGACCACTGCAATCTGCTTTCTTGCTGCAATCACAACTTGTTAGTGAAACGGCACAGCCAAGAATAGCCAGACATACATTAAAACCAGATGTAAACCACGACTTGCTCTGTTTTTTTCTGTTGCAGTTAAATAATTCTTTCATTGTTTTCTTTTTTGTTTTTGAATTAGTAAATTTGTTTATTTGCCCCTACCAAGAATCTATGTTCCTGAAAGGCGCGGCAAAGTTATAAAGAAAAATATCATACACGATAATTTCCAATGATAATTCTGCACCTTTTTATATATAT